>CANBZB010000067.1 GCA_947373745.1 Burkholderiales bacterium
CACGTAATCGACTTCTTCCCAATTCTTAAATAGCAAGGGCATAGATTGCAAAGCGCTAATGGAGGGCTCTATCTCATTCAATCCGACAACTGACAACAACGCCCCTTGAAGTTGCCCAATGCGCATACGACGCGCTAACTCAGCCTCTCCACCTTGGCTTCCATCTGGAAACACCACGTACTTGGCATTACCGCCTTGGGCCGCACGCCATGCCTCCCCTACCTCTAATAGTTGGCGGTGATAGAGCGAATTTTTAGGCGCTAGCGTTCCAATACGAAATGGCTTATCCGCTGCAAAAGCACCATGGCTAGTCAGAAGGTAAGCCAATAAAAAAGTGAAAGCACGAAATACACGAATCAACATATCCAACCTTTAAAAAAGATCATCCACCATGTCAAGCAACCACGTTGCGCGTTCGCGCATCACTTCATTTTCTAAATTACGATGGGTTTTCGCAATTTGAAGTGCCTCATTCAACCACTGGGTAAAGACTTTTTGGTCTTGTTTTTTCAGCGCAATGCTTTCAGCTTTTGCAACCCAAGGACCTGCGCTTTCGCCCTTGCTTTGCGCGATCGCTTGGTCGAAATATTTTTCTGCAAGCACCATAGAGCCACCAGGACGCGATGCTTCAAAAGTTCCCATCAAACTGGTGAGTCCACCGCGGTTGAAGTCTGGATTTTTCTTCCAGGCCAATGTAGCCAGATTAACAGCCAGAGGTAAATCTGCCACTTTGTCGGGATCGTCCTTAGACAACGATATAAAACCACCCCATGAAGCTGCTGCCCAATACGCTAACCCGACTTGGTCTTGCCTCAATCGCGCCAATAGCTGTGGATCATTTTTAACGAGTGCTTGCTTGAACCCTGGCAAAGAAATTTCTAGCGCATGCATGGCGTGTTGGTTCGCCCTCCAATACAAGCGTGCAGCTCGCTCACGCATACGCTGCGCCGCTTTGGCGTCTTGCGGCTCGAGCTTCTCCGCATCAAAGGCCACAAAGGCATAGGCATATTGGGTAAAGCCTGCGGCCACAGATTCAGCCAGCTTGAGATTGCCAGGTGTTTCTTTGAGTACAGACTCAGACAACTTCAAATAAAAAGCACTGGCCTCTCGCGCCAGAAGAATATCGTCTTCGTCTGATTGCCCTTGTATGGCTAAGGCGTCGGCCGCTTTGTCCATCACGTATGGCCTTACAGCGCATCCAGCAAGCCCCTGGATAGAAAGCAGCAGCACACTGTAATAGGCAAAACGCTGAAATCTAAGCATTGAATTTTTGCGTGATAGTTATTTAGTATTCGACTCTACATATTATTTGTGAATGAATCGTGACAAAAGTCATGAATTTGCCATGAAGAAAGTAGATGATTTCCTTCAAAGGAAATATCGATATGACCGACAAATACCAACTCGACGCAGAGCAATTACGCAAAATTCGCGAAGACATATTGGACTCGATTGACGAAGAGTTAGAAATGGCCATCGATGATGGTGAAAACGAAAACGATCCGCTAGCAAGCCCTGAAGAGAGGCAAGCGCGAGTTAGCTACTTTCGTGAACTGCTGCGCTTACAAGGCGAGTTGGTCAAATTGCAAGATTGGGTTGTAGCCACCAAACAAAAAGTGGTGATCTTGTTTGAAGGACGTGATGCTGCAGGCAAAGGGGGCGTGATCAAACGCATTACCCAACGACTCAACCCACGTGTTTGCCGTGTTACCGCATTGCCCGCACCCAACGATCGCGAAAGAACGCAGTGGTACTTCCAACGCTACGTCACGCATTTGCCAGCAGCAGGTGAGATCGTTCTGTTTGACCGCAGTTGGTACAACCGCGCAGGTGTCGAGCGCGTTATGGGTTTTTGTACCGATGACGAATACGAAGAGTTCTTTAGAAGCGTTCCCGAGTTTGAAAAAATGTTGGGACGCAGTGGGATCACTTTGTTGAAGTATTGGTTCTCCATCACAGACGACGAACAGCATGCGCGTTTCTTAGGGCGTATCCATGACCCATTAAAACAATGGAAGCTAAGCCCTATGGATCTCGAGAGCCGCCGTCGCTGGGAAGACTACACCCGCGCGAAGGAAACCATGATCGAGCGCACGCATATTCCTGAGGCACCATGGTGGGTTGTGCAAGCCGTTGATAAGAAACGGGCACGTCTCAATTGCATTGACCATTTGCTGGGCCAGTTCAATTACCACGACGTAGAGCATCCAGAAATTGCTTTGCCTACGCGCGTAAGAAATCCTGATTACATACGTAATCCGGTACCTAGCGATATGCTCGTCCCAGAAAAATATTAGTGTCCATCCAGAAAATTACTAGTTTCTAATATTCCCGTTCATAATTACCAGCTCTACATGTAGCGTATGAACGACTGAAGGTAAACCATGAATAACTCACCGCTTCTTCCTGGGGTGAAACGCAGTGAGGTTTTTGCATGGGCGATGTTTGACTTTGCCAACTCTGGCTACACAACAGTTGTTCTTACCGCTGTATTTGCCACGTATTTTGTGGGCATAGTGGCCAGTAATGCAGCATGGGCTACCTTGTTATGGGTCAGTAGCCTTAGCGTGTCTTACCTTTTAAGCATGCTGCTGATGCCAGCTATAGGTGCTTGGTGTGATCGTCATGCCATGAAGAAGCGCGCGCTATTGGTCAGCACCATGACTTGCGTGATGGGAACTGCTGCACTCGGTTGGTCTGGCCCTGGAGATATGGCTTGGTCTGTTTTTTGGCTTGTCGTGTCTAACGTGTCTTTTAGCGTCGGTGAATCACTCATCGCTGCGTTTTTGCCAGAGCTAGCAAAGACCGACTCTATGGGGAAAGTGAGTAGTTGGGGATGGGCTTGGGGGTATGTCGGCGGCATGCTGACGCTTGCCATCTGTTTGTTTTGGATCATCAGTGGCCTGAAGGCTGGGTTAACCACGTCTGAAGTTGTCCCACCCACGATGTGGATCACTGCCGCTATTTTTTTATTAGCAAGCAGTTACACCTTTTGGCGATTGCCTGAAAGAGCGAAGCCCCAACTTGACGCAGATCCCACCCAATTCCTTAAAAAAGGTTGGAATGATTTAGTTAAAGCACTGCAATGGGCCAAAGATAGGCCTTCATTTATGCAGCTACTCAAATGCATCACGCTTTACCAAGCCGGCGTTTCTGTCGCCATTACCGTCGCCGCCATTTATGCTGAAGGTGAAATGGGCATGAGCAAGCAAGACACTATGCTTTTGATTTTCCTGCTCAACGTTGCTGCATTGGTAGGCGCATGGGGGCTTGGATGGGTGCAGGACCAGATTGGACATATCCAAACGTTACGTTTGACATTAGTAGGCTGGGTCTTGGCTTGTGTAATCGCCGCAATCAGTCCTAGTGTTTTTTATTTTTGGTTTGCTGCGGCATTTGCTGGTTTGTGTATGGGCGCAAGTCAATCGGTTGGACGGGCCATGGTAGGCCGACTAACGCCACAAGACCGCACTGCGCAGGTTTTTTCACTGTGGTCCTTTGCTGTTCGCGTCGCTGCCATATTGGGCCCAGTAATGTATGGCGTGATTACTTACTTGAGTGACGGGCGACAACGCTTGGCGATAGCCAGCACATCTTTACTTTTTTTAGCAAGTCTTTGGGTATTGTCAAAAATTCAATGGGAATTGGCTGAGCAACAAGCGGCTATCGACCAAAATATTTCTTTGTGATTACGCACTGCATCTTCAGCTTATGAAACCGTGGCCCTATCCCAAATGGATTGCTCACCGGGGTGCCGGTAAGTTGGCACCAGAAAACACTTTAGCTGCATTTCAACTTGGCGCTAAATTCCGGTTTTTAATTCTTTTGTAGTGCGAATCTGATGCTGCGCTTGCCATTGTGTATACGCATACCCCTCTAGATTAGTTTTGTGTCACAAGGGGATGTTGGTTTAACCCTACTATGGATCAACTAGTTTTGAAAGGCCGCCATGAACCCCTCAAACCAATACTTAAGCCCAAAGCCAGATACATCGGCTAACTCCCTTGATGGAATTGATTTAAAGCTCGAACATCGCAAGTCTCTCGATGAAAGTCATGCTGCGTGTTTTCAGAGATTTCAAACACCGCGCTCCAAATTTGCTGAGACCGGACTTTGGAGAAAGAAAAGAAATATTGCGTCAGTAAAAATTAATCAGACACGTTGATCTCCGTACATCGCAAATTTGATGGGTAGTATTTTTCCAGATCAATTTGAAAGAATTGTGCAAAAATACACCTTCTTGGGCTTTTAGCTCAGTTGGTAGAGCAGAGGACTCTTAATCCTTTGGTCGCGTGTTCGAGTCGCGCAGAGCCCACCAAGATTCTTCTAACTAAAGTTTAATTGTTCTTTGGCGCAGACACCATACAAAACGTCTTCCGTCTTTCTCACAATCGATTCCCAACTAAATTGAAGCGCTTTTTCTCGGGCGCCTTGCGCGCAAATGGCGCGCATGTCTAAGTCTTGGCCAAGTTTTAGGGAGGCCTCCATAAAACCTGCTTCGTCGTTGGAGTTCGCCAAAATTCCATTCACACCAGACTCAATGATTTCTCCAGCTGCAGCATGGTTAAAAGCAACAATTGGCAGTCCGCTAGCCATGGCCTCTATCGTCACATTGCCAAAGGTTTCCGTCAGACTGGCAAACATAAACATATCGGCGCTGGCGTAATGGGCGGCAAGATCTTCGCCGGTTCTGAAGCCGGCAAATATCGCGTCAGGAGCATCCATTTTGAGTTGTTCCAGCATGGGGCCATCGCCAACGAAAACCAATTTAGTGTCGGGTTGCTTGATTTTGAGCGCTTGAAATGCACGAATGACTAAGTGGAGGTTCTTCTCTGCGGCTAGACGCGATACACATATGGCAACCGTGGTTGCTTTTGTAGCACCCCATGTTGCTCTTAACGCGTTTGACCGTTTCACGGGGGAGAACACATGGGTGTCTACACCACGCTGAACCACATGTAATCTCTCAAAGCCCTCGCTCACCAACTCTCTGCGAAGTTGACTGGTAGGCACCATGGTGCTGTTCGCAGCGTTATGAAATCTGCGCAGATAACCCATGATGATTCCACCCAACCAACCTACACCGTAATGTTCACTATAGGTATGGAAGTTGGTTCTAAAGTCGGTGCTCACTGGAATGTTGAGGCTTTGCGCAGCTTTTAATGCCGACCAACCCAAGGGGCCTTCGGTGGCGATATGCACCACATCTGGTTTCTGCTCTGTCCATAGTCGCGTCAAGACTTTTCGGGCAGGTAAGCCCATGCGCAACTGTTTGTAAAACGGGATGGGAAACCCTTGAACTAGGTATTCACTGAAGTTATCTTTGTTATTTGGGAAATCATGCAGCGCATGTCGAGGCCGCACTAAGCAGACTGTATGACCGTTCGATGTCAGTGCTTGCACAATTTTTGAAAGCGTATGCGCCACGCCATTGATATCAGGCGGATAGGTTTCTGTCACCACAGTAATACGCAGTGGTTTTTTATTGTTCGCTGCAGCATGCAAATAGCGGTTTTCTGGAGCATTCATGCTTGCAACTATGACCGATGAAAGCAACAGTTTGATGAAATAAATATGACTATTTAAAGATACGGTGTCATCAAATTTTCATCTTGATTGCGCATAGTTCGGCATGCACTTGACGGGCTACCTTTGGTTGTTAGCGTCCAAGTCTCACCAACACTTGCCAGAGGAGATCCACATGCAAGATTTTTTCGAAACCCTGAGAATCCAACGCTGGGATGACCACCGCTACTACCACCACAGTCGCATCAACCAGTCACTCCATTTGATCAGTGCGATTTCATTTTTGGTCTCCTACGTCTATTTGTTCATCGACCCTGTGATGGCCGGCTTGATTGCTTGGTTGGTCTCTATGACTACAAGGCAAATTGGTCACTTCTTTTTTGAACCCAAAGGCTTTGATGAAGTGAACCAAGCCACCCATGAGCACAAAGAAGAAATCAAAGTGGGCTACAACCTACAGCGCAAAATTGTCTTGCTCACAGTGTGTGGCTTGATTCCTGTGACCGCTTACTTCATGCCCCAATACCTAACATGGGCTGTACCAGAAACTTACGAAGACACACCTATCCGTATGACTGGCATTGCTTGGTTGTTTTTAGGCGTTGCAGGCATGGTGTTTCGCGTCTTGCAACTGTGGGCTAAAGAAAACTTACAAGCCGGTTTGGCTTGGGCTTTCAAAATCATGACCGACCCCTTCCACGACATCAAGTTGTATTACAAATCGTTTTACTACGTGATGCGTGGTGAGTTGATCGATCCTATGGTGCATGTGAAGAGCCACTAAATTTAAGTGAGCTTTTCTCTCAATACTTCTTTCAAAATTGCACGTCTGACTTTTTGATTGGTTTGACCTTCAGGCACCCACCACCATTGGTCTCTTTCCATGTGGTGGGCAGCTTGCACAAACTGCTCTACAAATGATTGGAAGTCCGCTTGCGTGAAATTCAGACTAAAGATCATGCGACCCGTTCCAATCCAGCTCAGAGCAATGCCTTGGTCGCGCAAATAATATTGAAGCAACCAGTTGTAGCGGCTTGGCGTTTGGTACAACACTGTCCAAACGGTAGACATACCAGCCATGCGGACCGGCAATTTTTCCTCAGTCAGTCGTTGGTTGATTTCAACAAGCCTTCTCTCCCATGTAGCGTCGAGGTTGTCGTACAAATCTTGGACTGGCTTGCTATCGAGTCGCTTCAAGAAGACGTTCATACTTCCCATCACATAGGGGCTGGCATTGAATGTTCCACGTGCAAAGCAAACTTCTACAGGCTTTTCATCATTGAACCGCTTCATCCATTGTTTTTTGCCACAGATGACGCCCACGGGCAATCCGCCACCCAAGGTCTTGCCATAGGTCACCAAATCTGCGTCGATTCCGAAATACGCTTGGGCGCCGCCCTTGGCCAATCTGAATCCCAAGAAGACTTCATCAAAAATGAGTGCGATACCTTTGCGAGTACAAACTTCTCGCAACTGTTGCAACCACTGCGTATAGGCTTGCCTATCGAAATTTGCGAAACGCTTGCCATCTACCAAGGTCGAATCTGTTGGTGCCGCTTGGCTGGGGTGCAAGCCCTGCAGAGGGTTAATCAAAACACAGGCAATATCGTTTCGGTGGTTCAGCACACGCAAAGTCGAATCGTGCATGTCGCGCAAGGTCAATGTGTCGTCGGATGGAGGCATAGGATTGCCAGGGCCTGGCTGCACATCGTCCCACCAGCCGTGGTACGCGCCTGCAAACCTCACCAATTTGCGCTTGCCCGTGTGGTAGCGCGCCAATCGCACAGCTTGCATGACGGCCTCGGTGCCAGACATATGGAAAGACACTTCGTCTTTGTTAGAAATAGCACACAAGCGTTGTACGTTTTCCAACACACAGGGATGGTAGGAGCCCAATACTGGGCCCAAATCTTTGACCAAGGCAACGCCCTCTTCCACGCATTCCTTGTAGAAATCTTGCCCCAGCAAATTCACACCGTAAGAACCTGTGACGTCGATGTAGCGGTTGCCGTCCATATCAGTCAAATAGACACCGTCACTCGATTTCCAAAAACTTCCCAACTGCAAGAATTGCGTCAATACATTTTTGAATTGGTAGGGCACACGGTATTGGCTGATGAACTGCAAGTCAGAAATCATCGACTTGACTTCTTGGGTGTGCGCCAAAGTAAGCGGCGCTTTATCGCGCATTCTGTTTCCCAAGGCCGTGAGTGCAGATTTGCGCAAGTTAGCAATTTCAAAAGGGGCGTTGTCGGTAGAAAACCAAACGTCCTGCGCGTAAGAATAACTAGGCATCCATCCTGCAATGCGCTTGGCCCAACGCAGATGCCCACCCAACCCAGGTTGCTTAGCCAAAGAAAGTTCGAGTCTTTGTTTGAGACGAAGAACTATCCATGCTCCCAAAAATACATACAGGCACAAGAACATGACATCCGAAATATCTTGAAACATAAATTGAAATCTCCTATCCCTCCTTTGTATGACTTTTCAATGAAGAAATGATGACGATGCAACAAATCCTTAGAAAAATATTTGGTCAAGAGGACATCAATTTCCTTTTGACAAACCGTATCCCCCGTATGACGCTGACGCATTTCATGGGGTGGTTCAGCAAAATTGAAACCCCGTGGATTCGAGATGCCTCTATTGCGGCATGGAAGCTATTCACCGATATAGATTTATCAGAGGCGAAAAAGCAAGCGTTTACTAGCCTGCATGATTTATTTATCCGCGAACTACAACCTGGCGCCAGAAAAATTGACAGCGATGCAACTGCATTTGTAAGCCCTTGCGACGGTATTGTGGGTGCGATGGGGCAGATCGTGGATGGGCAGGTGTACCAAGCAAAGGGCTATCCCTACAGCCTTGCAGAGTTACTGGGACCGCATGAATCTGTCAATGAATGGCAGGACGGTTTGTTCATGACGATTCGCATCACGTCGGCGATGTACCACCGGTTCCATGCGCCTTACACAGGCTCGATCCAACATATTCGCTATTTCAGTGGGGACACATGGAATGTGAATCCGATTGCCTTAAAGCGCGTCGAAAAACTGTTTTGTAAAAATGAACGCGCATTTTTAGATATGCGCATCCAAAACGGAAAATACCGGATTGCATTGGTTCCTGTTGCGGCCATCTTGGTGGCGAGTATTCGGATACACGGAATCAACACCATCTTTCATTCACGTTACAAAGGCGCCGAGACATTTGCATGCGATCTCAATTTTGAAAAAGGACAAGAGCTAGGCTGGTTTGAACACGGCTCTACTATTTTGGTTTTTGTTCCAAAAGGATTTAGCTTTGCAATGGGAATAGAAGAAGGAACACATCTACAAGTGGGTCAGGTGATTTTCAATACACCCACCCCGTCATACGATTGACTTTAAAGATTCACTAAATTTTCATTTCTTCTAGGCATGATGACAAAGTCGTTGCCGTGAAGGAAAACAATGGAAATTTCTCAGTCCATTACCCCGCTTACCACTGCCAAACCTACTACTAAAAAATTGCGATCAAAAGCAATCTATGGCAAGGGTTCAAAGTCAACGCTCAAAGAGCGCATCATCGCTTTGTGGTTTCGTCGCTTGGTCTACACACAGATTTGGGAAGACCCCGTCGTAGACATGCAAGCATTGCAGTTAGGCAGCAATGATCACGTCATCACGGTTGCATCAGGCGGTTGCAATGCACTGTCTTATTTAATCGATAGTCCTGCCAAGGTAACTGCGGTAGACCTCAACCACGCGCATGTGTCGTTGGTCAAACTAAAAATCGCTGCACTCAAAACACTTCCCAATTACGAGGAATACTTTGAATTTTTAGGCGTGGCCCAAGCTTCCAGCAATGTTCGTATTTATAACAGTCTGATTGCACCAAGCTTAGATGCCGACAGCCGACAGTATTGGGAGGGCGGCCCGATTGGATTTAGGCGTATCCGTATGTTTGCCAAAGGTTTTTATAAATATGGCTTGCTTGGGCAAATTATTGGTATCTTCCATTGGAGCGCCAAGTTGCACAAGGTCAAATTATCAGAATTGCTGCATCTGAACACTTTGCAAGACCAAGAGAAATGGTTTGACGAAAAAGTTGCCCAAATTTTTGACTCCCGCTTGGTCTCAAAACTTATCAGCAGTCCTTTTGCACTTTACAACCTAGGCATTCCGCCAAGCCAGCAACATACGTTTTATGAGAAATCGCCAGAAGATATGGCTGCGATTATCAAAGCGCGCGCCAGAAGACTGGCAACCATAACTTCCCCCAAAGACAACTACTTTGCTTGGCAGGCATTTGGCAGATGCTATGACCATACAGGCCATAGCGCCCTACCCCCCTATTTGATGCGCGAACACTACGACGCCATGAAAGCCAATGCACACAAAATCAGCGTGGAACAATGCAATATCCGAGATGCCATATCGCGTATGGAACACAACAGCTTAGATGCCGTTGTTTTATTGGACACACAAGATTGGATGTCAGACGAAGACATCACCGCTATGTGGTCAGAAATTACACGCGTAGCAAAGCCAGGGGCGCGGGTTATTTTTAGATCTGCCAATGTTGAATCGCCTGTGGAAAAATGTTTGTCCGGTTTGCTCAAAGGCAAGTGGGTAAGAGACGATGCACAATCAAATGCACTCAAAGAAAAAGACAGATCTTGTATTTACCAAGGGTTTCATCTGTACCGCCTGCAAACCCAATAAAAATGTTTAAGCTTTTTCAAAAAAATCTATTCATAAAATTACTCCAGTGAACAACGAACACATCAACCTTCAAAAACAAAGACGCGGACTCGATCGCATCGTGCACGCATTTGGCTACTCCCTGCAAGGCCTGAAAGCCGGTATGCAAGAGCCAGCTTTTAAGCAAGAGGCTTACTTGTGCATCGTGATGATCCCGCTAGCCTTTTTTATTGGAAAGTCGTGGGTAGAGATTGCACTCCTAGCCGGCTCGGTCATGATCGTCATGATTGTTGAATTGCTCAACACAGGATTAGAGTCTGCGATTGACCGCATAGGTCCTCAGTGGCATGACTTATCGAAGCGCTGTAAGGACCTGGGTAGCGCAGCAGTATTACTTAGTATCGTTCTCAGCTTAGGGATTTGGCTTGCTGCCTTGGCAGAGTGTGTGAAAACTTATCTCTCGTTTTAATGCTCATCTGTAGCTTAGCGGCTACTGTTAGTCTTTAATGGCCTACTCGGACTAAATGGCTCTCGAATAAACGCGTAGATTCTTTCCAACTGAAGGTTTGCGCTTGTGCATACGCTTCTTCTCGTGGAATCTTCAAAGCTGCAAGGCTGGCTTGCGACAAGTCTTCACCTAAAACACCACCCTGTCGTTTATCGACATGGTCGCCGTGGACAGGGTCGCGTAACACCTCTAAAGGTCCGTCAACTGGATATGCTGCTACGGGGGTTCCGCAAGCCATGGCTTCCAACATCACCAAACCAAAGGTTTCATGGCGGCTTGGGAAAGTGAACACATCTGCGGCCGCATAGACTTTTGAGAGCACCTCGCGCGGTAAAACTCCCAACCAACGCACGCCATCGAATTTTTGTTTTAAGTCTGCCTCAAGCGGTCCAACGCCGCACACCACTTTGCTGCCTTGCCACGGCATCGACAAAAAGCTGGCGATATTCTTTTCATAGGACACGCGACCTACATACAGCGCAATAGGTCTTTCTAATCTGTCGAAATATTCGTGTTCAACTGGTTGCGATGCGAACTGAAACAACCCCAGATCGACACCATGCGTCCACTGGCGCAGATTTTTAAAACCGCGCTTTTCTAACAATCGCTTGACGCCTTGGGTCGGCACCATGACACCAGCAGATGGTGCATGGAATTTTCTAAACAAGGCATAGCCTAAAAACAAAGGCAGACGCAATGCGGCTTGAAGTACCTCAGGAAAACGCGTATGAAACGCCGTTGTGAATGGCAGTTTTCTTTGCAAGCAATATTTACGCGCCGCCCACCCCAGCGGCCCTTCGGTCGCTATATGGATAGCTTCAGGCTGGAATTCATCCATCAAAGCACGCAATTGCTGGAATGGACGAACCGCCAAATCAATTCCTGCATAGCCAGGGCACGGTCTGGTCTTAAACAAATTGGGCTGGATCACGTTGAGAGTGTGTCCAGCGGCTTCAAGATGCGCGACAAGTTCGACCAATGTTGTCACAACCCCATTGACTTGCGGTTGCCACGCATCGGTGATTAATGCAATTTTCATACGGTCTGTATCAAAGCAGCTTGTGTTTGTGCTTCTAGCTCAGGCTTCCAATGCAGCATTTCTAAGCGTCCATCCATATGTTCCACCAAGGCTGTTCTGCTTTCAACCCAATCGCCATCGTTGCAATACAACACGCCTTCAATTTCACGC
>CANBZB010000068.1 GCA_947373745.1 Burkholderiales bacterium
GCGAAGTAATTCATGGGGCGCACGACTACTTGGCCGTTTTCTACCATCGCACGGTCTTTGGTAGCGTGGACACCCAAAATCGCAGACTGCGGTGGGTTGATGATCGGGGTCGACATCATCGAACCAAAAGTACCGCCGTTAGAGATAGAGAAAGTCCCGCCCGTCATCTCTTCGATGCCGAGTTTGCCGTCACGCGCTTTTACGCCAAATTCAGCGATCTTTTTCTCGATATCCGCAAAACTCATTTGGTCGGCATTGCGCAGAATAGGCACCACCAAACCACGGGGTGAACCCACAGCAATACCAATGTCGAAGTAACCGTGGTAGACGATGTCATTGCCGTCTACTGAGGCGTTCAAGACAGGGAATTTCTTCAAAGCGTGTACAGCAGCTTTGACGAAGAAGCTCATAAAGCCCAACTTCACGCCGTGCTCTTTTTCGAAACGTTCTTGCATGCGCTTGCGCATTTCCATCACAGGCGCCATATTGATTTCGTTGAACGTCGTCAAAATCGCATTGGTCGATTGCGATTGCAACAAACGCTCTGCCACACGCGCACGCAAACGTGTCATCGGCACGCGCTGCTCAGGACGCTCGCCCAAATTCACCGCAGGGCCACTGACAGCGGGCAACGCTTTGGTTGGCACACCGGTTGGAATCACTGCAGCAGCCGCTGGGTTGGCAACAGCCGACAAGACATCGCCTTTGGTGACACGTCCATCTTTGCCAGAACCTGCAACAGATCCAGCGGCCATGTTGTTGTCTGCCATCAACTTGGCAGCGGCGGGCATCGCCACGCCTGCCTTGCTGTTGGAGGCTGGTGCACTTGCTTGTGCGACTGGCGCAGTAGCAGGTGTAGCGGCCTGAGCGGGAGCGGCGGCTGGAGCAGCAGCGGCAACTTTGCCGTCTGTATCAATGCGAGCGATCAATTGCTCAGCAGTTACTGTCCCGCCATCGGCCACCAAAATTTCAGACAAAACACCGGCAGAAGGTGCGGGTACTTCGAGCACCACTTTGTCGGTTTCAATTTCAATCAAGATTTCATCTGCAGCGACTGAATCGCCGACTTTCTTTTTCCATTGCAACATGGTGGCTTCCGCCACTGACTCAGACAACTGAGGGACTTTCACTTCAACGATTGCCATATAAATCTTTCTGAATATTTCTTAATATGTTTATTTGGTGAGCACAAAACCCTTGATCTTGGCGAATGCGCCGTCGACCAATGCTTTTTGCTGTTCTTGATGCAGGTGTGAATAACCCACAGCAGGCGATGCAGATGCTGCGCGACCTGAGTAACCTAGACGCTGTCCACTGCTCATGTTTTCGTGGATGTAGTGCTGCACGAAGAACCAAGCACCTTGGTTTTGTGGTTCGTCTTGTGTCCACACCAAATCAGTAGCGTTGGGGTATTTTTTCAATTCCGCTGCGAACGCTTTGTGTGGGAAGGGGTACAACTGCTCTACGCGCAATATCGCAACGTCATCAGAGCCCAATTCTTCGCGTTTCTTGACCAAGTCGTAATAGACCTTGCCAGAACAGACCAACACGCGTTTCACTTTATCGGCCTTGATCGCTTTGCTCTCAGGAATCACCGTTTGGAAACTGCCTTTGACAAACTCTGACACCGGTGACGTTGCATCTTTATTACGCAACAACGACTTCGGCGTGAAGATGATGAGCGGCTTGCGCAAATCACGCACCATTTGGCGACGCAACACGTGGAAGATTTGGCTTGCCGTTGTAGGCTGAACGATCTGCATGTTCGTGTCAGCAGCCAACTGCATAAAGCGCTCTAAGCGCGCAGAGCTGTGTTCTGGGCCTTGGCCCTCATAGCCATGCGGCAACATCAGCGTTAAGCCGTTGACACGTCCCCACTTCACTTCGCCAGAGGCAATGAATTGGTCGATCACAACTTGTGCGCCGTTCGCGAAGTCCCCGAATTGGGCTTCCCAAACGACCAAAGTACTCGGGTCATTAGAAGCGTAGCCGTATTCAAAACCGAGCACAGCTTCTTCCGACAAGATGGAGTCAATGACGGTAAAAGGTGCTTGGTTTTCTGCCACGTTTTGCAACGCCACATAAGTACCGGTGTCCCACTTCTCACGGTTTTGGTCATGGATCACAGCATGGCGGTGGGTGAAGGTGCCGCGTCCGCAGTCTTCGCCAGACAAACGCACGGGGTAACCACTGGCGACCAACGAGGCAAAAGCCATGTGCTCGCCCATGCCCCAATCCACAGGAATGTCGCCACGGCCCATGGCAGCGCGATCGTCATACACTTTTTTCACCAATTGGTGCGGTGTGACCGTGGATGGAATGGTCGTGATTTTTTCTGCCAAACGCTTCCACTCTGACATTGGGATCGATGTGTCGCCAGCGTCCGTCCACTTCTTGCCCAAGAACGGCGCCCAGTCGACGGTGTACTTGGTTTTGAAGTTGGTCAACACAGGATCGTCGGTATGTTTACCAGCGTCCAATGCAGCACGATAGGCTTTGACCATGTCGTCGCCCAAGGTGTCGCCCAATCCTTGCGCAGTCAATTTGTCTGCAAACAACTTACGGGTACCGGGATGCGCTGCAATTTTTTTGTACATCAACGGTTGCGTCAACGCTGGTGTGTCTTGCTCGTTGTGACCCAACTTACGGAAACAGACGATATCTAGCACCACGTCTTTTTTGAACGTCATGCGGTAGTCCAAAGCCATTTGCGTAGCAAGTACTACGGCTTCAGGGTCATCACCATTGACGTGCAAGACAGGCGCTTCCACCATCTTCACGATATCCGTACAAAACACGCTGGAGCGCATGTCACGTGGGTCAGAGGTGGTGAAACCGATTTGGTTGTTGATGATGATGTGCACCGTGCCACCTGTGGAATAACCACGTGTTTGCGCCAATGCAAATGTTTCTTGGTTCACACCTTGGCCGCCAAACGCTGCGTCACCGTGCACCAACACTGGCAGCACTTGCGAGCCGTGTGGATCGGCACGGCGGTCCATACGGGCACGGACGGAACCTTCGACCACGGGGTTGACGATTTCAAGATGCGATGGATTGAATGCCAACGACAAATGCACAGGACCGCCAGCGGTGCTGATGTCTGAGCTAAAGCCTTGGTGGTATTTCACGTCACCTGCAGGCAAATCTTCTGGTGCCGTGTGGTCAAACTCAGCGAACAAATCGGCAGGCAGTTTGCGCATGGTGTTGACCAACACATTCAAGCGACCACGGTGGGCCATGCCGATCACGATTTCTTGGACGCCTTGTGCGCTCGCCTTATGGACCAACTCGTCCATGGCGGCAATAAAACTCTCGCCACCTTCTAGGGAGAAACGCTTTTGACCCACGTATTTGGTGTGCAAGAAACGCTCTAGGCCTTCGGCAGCAGTTAAGCGCTCGAGAATTGTTTTTTTCTTTTCTGCGTTGAAATTGGGTTTGCTACGAATCGATTCGAGCTTTTCTTGCCACCAACGCTTTTCTGCTTGGTCCGTGGCATACATGTATTCAGCACCTAAGGTGCCGCAATAGGTTTCACGCAAGGCGTTGAGCAACTCACGTAGTGACATACTGTTTTTGCCGAAGAACGTGTTGCTGGTGTCGAACACGGTTTCTTGGTCAGCATCGGTAAAACCGTAGAACGCAGGGTCTAGATCTGGGATGGGTGGACGCTCGGTGCGCTTGAGCGGATCAAGGTCTGCCCAGCGTTGGCCTACGTTGCGATAAGCGGCAATCAGCTGCTGAGCGGCTGTGCGTTTTCGGCCCATCTCGGCATCTGCACTGGCCATGACCACGCGGGTACCGCCGGCTTTGGCGCGTTCGGCAAACGCATTGATGACGGGGAGATGGGGAACGTCTTTGGCATTGGAGCCGTCCACTGCGGGAACGTGCTGCAGCGCATCAAAGTACTCACGCCAAGAATCTGGAACGCTGCCGGGGTTGGAGAGATAGTTTTCGTACATCTCTTCGACGTACGGGGCGTTTCCGCCAAACAAATAAGTATTGCCTGAATAGGCTTGATAGACTGATGTCTGTGACATTGCGCTGACCTCCGTTTCCCTTCAGGAAACATAAGCTGGTTGAAAAAACCCACCGCGACACGGCTGGACCGGATGACGGAAGCGAGAGAGGTTGTATTAACCCCAAACACCCGCCATTGTGCCACTGATGTCGCGTCAAAGTGCTAGTTAGCTGTTGTTAGAAAACGAAATTATGAAATAGCAGCATCAGCCGAGTACATCTTGGATCTGCTTCAAGGCCAGTGGATCGTCCATGGTCGTCAAATCGCCTGGGTCGCGTTTTTCGCAGATGGCTTGAATCGCACGACGTAGCAATTTGCCGCTACGTGTTTTGGGCAACGCGCTAACAAACAACACACGAGAGGGACGGGCGACGGCACCGAGTTGGTTGTCTACCACTTTCATTACTTCGCCTTCAAGTTTCAGGCGGGCAGCTGCATCACCGAGGGCGGAGGCGTCTTTGGCAATGGCAAACGCCATCGCAACCTGTCCTTTGAGCTGGTCTGCCACACCCACCACAGCGACTTCGGCAATATTGGGGTGGCTTGAGATGCTCTCTTCGATCTCACGCGTGCCTAAGCGATGCCCTGCCACGTTGATGACGTCGTCGGTACGACCCAAGATGAAGAAATAGCCGTCTTCGTCGCGCACGGCCCAGTCAAATGTGCTGTAGAGCATTCTGTTGGGAACAGTTTTCCAATAGGTGTTCACAAAGCGGGCGTCATCGCCCCAGACAGTTTGCAAGTTACCCGGGGGCAAAGGGCCTTCGATAGTCAACACGCCCTTTTGGTTGGCACCTGCGAGCTCTTCGCCAGTTTGGTCGTCGACCAGCTTGACGTCATAGCCGTATACGGCTTTGCCAGGTGAACCAAATTTACTGGGGGCTTTTTCTACGCCGTTGCAGATTGTCAAAATCGGCCAGCCTGTTTCGGTTTGCCAATAGTTGTCGATGATGGGTGTACCGCCCAAGCCTTCTGAAATCCATTTGGCAGTGGGCTCGTCCAAAGGTTCGCCCGCCAAGAACAAGGCCTTCAATGATGACAAGTTGTATTTGGTCAGTAGCGCAGGGTCTTGCTTTTTCAAAACACGAATCGCGGTGGGCGCGCTAAACATGACACTGACTTTGTATTTCTCGACCAAGCTCCACCAGATACCACCGTCAGGGCGAATGGGAAGGCCTTCGTAAAGAATGGTGGCCATGCCACCGATGAGTGGGCCATAGATGATGTAACTGTGCCCTACTACCCAGCCAATATCGCTGGTACAGAAAAAGGTCTCACCGGGTTTGCCTTGGAAGATATTCGGAATGCTACTAGCCAATGCCACCGCGTAGCCACCCGTGTCGCGTTGCACGCCTTTTGGCTTGCCTGTTGTGCCTGATGTGTAGAGGGTGTAACTAGGGTGCGTGGACTCCACCCATTCGCAAGGCACTTGGGTATTGAAATGTTTTTCGCGCGCCTGTGCGTAGTCAAAATCGCGGCCTGCTACTTTGGCAAATTCAGACAAGTGGCGATCAACCATCAAGACCGCTTTGGGTTTGTGGCTTGAAAGACTGATGGCCTCGTCCAACAAAGGTTTATAGGCCACGACCTTGCCTCCGCGCGAGCCAGCGTCTGCACTGATGATCACTTTGGGCGAGGCGTCTTCAATGCGAGTGGCCAATGAATGCGAAGCAAATCCGCCGAACACCACCGAGTGAATAGCGCCAATGCGCGCGCACGCCAGCATGGCAAAAGAAGCCTCGGCAATCATGGGCAGGTAAATAAGAACGCGGTCGCCTTTGACCACGCCAAAGTCCTTCAAGATCGCAGCCATACGCTGTACTTCTGCGTGCAACTCTTTGTAGGTGTATGTTTTTTCTTGCTCTGTTTCCGTAGACACAAAAATCAGGGCTGCTTGGTCGCCACGGTCTTTGAGGTGCCTGTCTACCGCGTTGTGACACAAGTTAGTGGTGCCACCGACGAACCACTTAGCAAAAGGGGGATTGGAGTAATCGCAAATTTGTTGGGGTTGGATTTCCCAATCCACTGTTTTGGCTTGTTCAGCCCAAAAACTGTCGCGATCTTCGATAGAACGCTTATGAAAATTCGCAAAAGAACCCATGAAACTGCCTCCCCCTCAACGTTTTAGTCATCATTCGATTATGCGCAGGGAGGACTTGCAAGAAACTGACTTAGCGCAAAGATGGCCTATTTAATAAGCGCTTGCATCTCCCTAAACGCATCCGATTCAGCGCTGCGTAGCCACTCAAATAGCACCATTTCCGTGGTGACCAGTTCAGCGCCCATACCTGCTAAACGGTCAAAGGCGGCGTCTCGGTTGCGTTCGGTGCGAGAACTGCAGGCATCAGTCACTATGTAGACCTCAAACTCTTGCTCTAGTAGATCTAGCGCTGTTTGAAGTAAGCAGATATGCGCCTCTACCCCTCCCAAAATAATGGTTTGACGGACAGCTTCAGGCTCCGGCTTCTTTTGTAGATGTTTGGGCAGGCTACGGGCATTACCGGCTTGGGTGCTACGCGTTGGTGGTTTGAGCAGTTCGATCAAACCGTCCGCGCAGGCACTGAAACTCATTTTGGGTAAAACAGAGCGACAAAATTGCCGCACATCATCCGCCATGGCGCCCAGTTTCTCTGGGTTCTGCTCAGTCCCCCAAACGGGAACCTCCATCCATTGCGCTGCCTGTGCCAAACGCTTGGCATTGCGCAACACCGCTTCAGCCTCAAAAATAGCTGGCATCAAACCCGCTTGGTAATCCACCAAAACGAGCTGGGATTCTTGGTCATCAATCAACATACGTAGGAAAAAGTCAAGGAGTTGGGTAATTATTCATGCCGACCGTGAGTATCGTGCATCCCCAATGCACCTTACGGATTCGCGTTAACCCGAGTCAAATCAAGCACTTAGACCGATAAGGCAGAAATTAACGCAAGAAAACGCACTACAATCGTGCGCTTATGAAGTTTCGCCACCTCCTTATCGTCTGTTGTATTGTTAGCGCGCATGCTGCGCCTAGCGGTTCGACGTCTGACGATTTAGAAATCTACCTATCTGATAGCGGCTTTATCTCCAAGATTTCCAAAGTCAGCCAAAACGTCAGCAACAAGGCTTCTGATTTAGTTCTCAACGCCATGGGGTTTCTAGGTGTTCCCTACCGCCGCGGTGGCACTGACGACAACGGTTTTGATTGCAGTGGGTTTGTCCGCTCCATGTATGAGCAAACGCTAGGTAAGGCATTGCCACGTAGCGCGCGTGAACAGGCAGATGCCACCGTCAAGATTGACAAAAAAGATTTGCAGCCTGGCGACTTGGTGTTTTTCAACACCATGCGTCAAACCTTCAGCCATGTGGGTATTTACGTGGGCGACAACAAATTTATCCATTCACCACGTCCTGGTAAACAGGTCAAAGTAGAAGATATGCGCCAGTCTTACTGGTTAAGCCGCTTCACAGGTGCGCGCAGAGTGGACAGTAGTTCTAACTCCGATAACCCTAAAAATTAAGCAGCCTGTTTAATTTGAGGTAGCGTCGCCAATACGGCCATTCCCAGCGCCATGACTGCTGCAGTCACCCATAGCGCTCCATGAAATGAGCCAGATGATTGCGCCATATAACCAGCGACAACTGGAGCAATCATTTGGGCCGCGCCATAACCTAAAGTAAAACGCGCCATCGCTTTGCCAGGATTGTTGGGCGATAAACGTCCGACCATGGCCAAAGTCAAACTCACAATTCCAATGAAGGTGGCCCCGTAGCCAATGGCCCCCGCCATCGCCGCCAACATAGAACCCGAGGCAGCAGGCATTAAGACAGAGAGCGTTTGAAGACCGAAGGCAAGTAGCAGTGCCTGCTTATCGCCCACCCACCGAGCAACCCGATCCCACACAAAAACGGCCGGCATCGCAGCCAAACCGACCATAGCCCAGGCCAAATGCCCCTGCCCGGCCAAAAGCGGTTCGCGCTCAACAATGGCAACAGTAAACGTAGCGCTGATGACAAAACCCCAGCCAGCAGCGAAATAGCTGGCAAGCATGGTCCACAACCATCTGGCAGGTATGACTTGTTGCGCGCTGGTTGCTGCAGATGATGCTGTCAGCACCTCCGGTACAGGCGGGCGCCAAGACCATGCAGGCCATAAAAAAACCAAACCAATACAGGCAAAGGCAAGCCATTGCGCATCCCAACTGGGCCACATCGTGGACAAGCCCCAAGCACCAATGGCAGACACCACGATACCCAAACCAATGCCCACAAAATGCAAACCCAACTCTGGGCGCTGGCCATTGCGCATCAGCCAACCCAACACCAAACCTGAGCCCATCAACATCCCCGCCGCACCACACAAGCCGCCAACATAGCGTGATACAGCCCAAACACCAAAAGATGGCGCCACCGCCATCAAGGCGGTGGTGATCAAAGCCGCCCATAGGCCAACGCTGTAGAGCCAATAACGCCAACGCACGTCGTCAATCCATGCAACTGCAATTGCGCCAGACATATAGCCTGCATAGTTAATTGCTGCTAAGACACCAGCGTTGGCGTCACTGAGTCCCGTTTGTGCCTGCAAACTGGGTAGCAAAGGGGTGTAAGCAAATCGGGCCAGGCCGATGGTCAACACCAAACCACAGATACCGCTAATGATGACTTGCCAAGGTTGGAGTTGTTTAGATTTCAACCAAGGGCTCCCGTTCGTTACAGAAAATGAAGTTCGATTTGGCGTTGTTCTCAAACGATAAAGAATCTGCTTCAACGTTGGGTTTTACCCATTGCAGCCAATCAGAGATAAGTTGCGGGTCATTTACCGTGCGCATATTTAAGTAAGCGGCTTCAGCCTCTACGAAATGTTTGCGTAAAAAATTCAACCACTGCTTAAACCTTCCACACTGATGCCTGTGCGAAATTCGCTTTTGCACTAGCTCCCAGAAATATGTCAAGTGAGGGAGCATGTCTTGCCAAGTTAATGGCGTCAAGGTTGATTTGCTACCACTTGGGGTAGTGCGGTCATCAAAGTTTTTCAGCGCCAAGCCCAAACCAGGATTCGTCACCATCCCTCGGCCAATCATCAAATCATGGCAACCAGAGTCTTGTCTTGCACGCACAGCATCTTGCACATTCCAAATTTCGCCATTGGCGATGATCGGTACTTTGACGCGCGCACGGATATCTGAAATACGAGGCCAATAGGCTGGGGGACGATAGCCATCGGCTTTGGTGCGCGCATGAATCACAATTTCACTGACACCACCAGCCTCTAAAGCCAACGCACATTCTTCTGCCTGCTGGTCGTGGTCAAAACCCAATCGCATTTTGGCGCTAACAATTTGGCGCGCAGGCACAGCAGCGCGCACAGCACGCGTAATGCGATACAACACCTCAGGGTCTTGCAACAAGGCCGCACCACCTCCATGCCGATTGACTTGCTTGGCCGGACAACCAAAATTCAAATCCACACCATCGCAACCCATACCCGCCACCCGCGCCGCGTTGTCCGCCAAACAATGGGGGTCAGACCCCAATAATTGCGGGCGCACGGATACGCCTGCTGGTGTACAACCACCATGGCGTAACTCTGGAACTACGCGCAAGAAAGCGCGCTCAGGCAATAAGGTGTTGGTGACGCGAATGAATTCTGAGACGCACCGGTCTACGCCACCGATGCGCGTCAACACGTCACGCAGGACGCAGTCGAGCAGTCCTTCCATGGGTGCGAGGATGATCACAGAGAAAGCGCGTGTTGGTTATTTTTTGCTAGGTGGTAAATCGGTGCAACTGCCATGTGCCACTTCTGCGGCCATGCCAATGCTTTCGCCAAGCGTGGGGTGTGGGTGAATAGTTTTTCCGATATCGATGGCGTCTGCACCCATCTCAATAGCAAGTGCCACTTCGCCGATCATGTCACCCGCATGCGTGCCCACCATACCGCCACCCAAAATCTTGCCGTGGCCGTGGGCTTCAGGTGAATCGTCAAATAGCAATTTGGTCACGCCTTCGTCACGGCCATTAGCAATCGCGCGGCCAGAGGCTGTCCATGGAAACAAGCCCTTCTTCACTTTGATACCTTGCGCTTTGGCTTGGTCTTCAGTCAAACCTACCCATGCCACTTCGGGGTCGGTATAGGCGACGCTTGGAATGACGCGGGCATTGAATGCAGCTGCTGCCAATTCTTTGTTGCCCTGCAACTCGCCAGCAATCACTTCAGCCGCCACGTGCGCTTCATGCACGGCTTTGTGCGCCAACATGGGTTGTCCCACGATATCGCCGATCGCAAAAATATGCGGCACGTTGGTACGCATTTGGATGTCCACGTTGATAAAGCCTCGGTCTGTCACAGCCACGCCAGCTTTTTCTGCGGCAATTTTTTTGCCGTTGGGCGTGCGACCTACCGCTTGTAAGACCAAGTCGTAGACCTGTGGTGCTGGTGCGGTGCCGCCCTCTTCTGCGGCCGCGAAAGTCACTTCAATGCCTTTGGCCGTAGCTTTCGCACCAACAGTTTTGGTTTTCAGCATGATGTTGTCAAAGCGGTGGGCATTCATTTTTTGCCAGACTTTGACCAAATCGCGGTCAGCACCTTGCATCAAACCGTCCATCATTTCGACTACATCTAAGCGCGCACCTAGGGTGCTGTAAACAGTGCCCATTTCTAAACCGATGATGCCGCCTCCCAAGATCAACATGCGCTTGGGCACTTCTTTGAGTTCTAAGGCACCGGTGCTGTCGACCACGCGTGGGTCTTCGGGCATGAAAGGCAGACGAACGGCTTGCGAACCGGCAGCGATGATGGCTTTTTTGAATGCCACTACTTTTTTAGTGCCTGTTTTGTCTTGTCCTGTGCCGTTGGTTTCTTCTACCTCTAAGTGGTTGGCTCCGACAAATGCACCATAGCCTCGCACGGTGGTGACTTTGCGCATCTTGGCCATAGCGGCCAAGCCACCGGTCAATTTACCGATCACTTTTTCTTTGTGGCCACGCAGTTTGTCGATGTTGACTTTGGGCTTGCCAAAATCCACGCCTAAATCTGCCATGTGGCTGACTTCGTCCATCACCGAAGCTACGTGCAAAAGTGCTTTGGATGGGATGCATCCCACGTTCAAGCAAACGCCGCCTAAGGTTGCGTAACGCTCAACGATGACGACGCTCAAGCCAAGGTCTGCGGCTCTGAAAGCCGCGGAGTAACCGCCGGGGCCACCGCCCAAGACTAGGACATCGCATTCGATGTCGGCAGAACCAGCAAACGAGGCAGCCGTTGGTGCGGGTGTTGTTGGTGTAGTTTGTGAGGCGGCACTAGAAGTAGCTGGACTTCCACCACCACTTCCAACAGTTGCGGTTACAGCACTTGAGTTTGCAGCAGCATTTGCTTGGCTAGCAGTTGTTGCAGAAGCAGCAGCAACCGAAGATGCGCCAGATGCAGCACCAGCTGTATCACTGGTCTCACCCTCCAAAACCAAAACAACCGAGCCCTCTTTCACCTTATCGCCCAACTTGACGCGCAGTTCTTTCACCACGCCAGCGTGAGAAGAAGGTATTTCCATCGAAGCCTTATCGGACTCCACGGTGATCAGTGATTGCTCAGACTTGATGGTGTCGCCCGCTTTGACCAACAACTCGATGACAGCCACTTCGTCGAAATCACCGATATCAGGGACTTTTATTTCAATCATTGCCATATGTTTCTCAATCTATTTTGACGATGCAAGCC
>CANBZB010000069.1 GCA_947373745.1 Burkholderiales bacterium
TATTACGCCATGGGCTACCAAGAGGGTGACTTTGTCAAACCCATGGTGGGCGTTGCCAACGGCCACAGCACGATCACTCCATGTAACAGTGGCTTACAAAAACTAGCCGATGCCGCTGTAGCAGGTATCGAAGAAGCTGGTGGGAATGCGCAAATTTTTGGCACCCCCACTATTTCTGACGGCATGGCCATGGGCACCGAGGGCATGAAGTATTCCTTGGTCAGCCGCGAAGTGATTTCAGATTGCATCGAGACTTGCGTGCAAGGCCAATGGATGGACGGCGTATTGGTCGTCGGCGGATGCGACAAAAACATGCCCGGCGGCATGATGGGCATCTTGCGCGCCAACGTGCCTGCGATTTATGTCTACGGCGGCACTATTCTTCCTGGCACCTTCAAGGGCAAAGACCTCAACATCGTCAGCGTGTTCGAGGCGGTGGGCGAAAACTCCGCCGGCAAACTCAGCGATGCCGATTTGCGTGAGATTGAAATGCGCGCTATTCCAGGTACGGGTTCTTGCGGTGGCATGTACACCGCCAACACGATGTCTTCCTCTTTCGAGGCTTTGGGTATGTCCTTGCCCTACTCCTCGACCATGGCCAACCCCCATGATGAGACGCAAAATTCGGCGAAGGAGTCAGCCAAGGTATTGATCGAAGCGATCAAGAAAGACATCAAACCACGCGATATCGTCACCAAAAAATCTTTGGAAAACGCGGTTGCCGTGATCATGGCTACGGGTGGTTCGACTAACGCCGTCCTTCACTACTTAGCCATTTCTCATGCGGCCCAAGTGGACTGGACGATTGACGACTTCGAGCGCATCCGCAAAAAAGTGCCCGTCATTTGCGACCTCAAGCCCAGCGGTAAATACCTAGCCGTCGACTTACACCGCGCAGGCGGCATTCCACAAGTCATGAAGATTTTGCTCAAAGCCGGCTTGTTGCATGGCGACTGCATGACCATCACCGGCAAAACTGTGGCCGAGAACTTGGCCGACATTCCTGACACGCCACGCGCCGATCAAGACGTCATCCGCACTATCGACAAACCTATGTACGAACAAGGGCATTTGGCGATTCTCAAAGGCAACCTTTCACCCGAAGGTTCAGTCGCCAAAATCACTGGCTTGAAAAACCCCGTCATCACCGGTCCAGCGCGTGTGTTTGACGACGAGCAATCCGCACTGAAAGCCATCTTGGATGGCAAGATCAAAGCGGGCGATGTCATGGTCTTGCGTTACCTCGGACCCAAAGGCGGTCCTGGAATGCCAGAAATGCTGGCTCCGACTGGCGCCTTGATCGGTGCTGGTTTGGGTGAAAGCGTCGGCTTGATCACCGACGGACGTTTCTCGGGCGGCACATGGGGCATGGTGGTGGGCCACGTCGCCCCTGAAGCCGCAGCTGGCGGCAATATTGCCTTTATTCAGGAGGGCGACTCCATCACCATTGATGCGCGCCAATTGTTGTTGCAACTCAATGTGACAGATGCCGAATTGGCGCAACGCAAAGTGGGCTGGAAAGCCCCTGCTCCGCGCTACAACCGTGGTGTGCAAGCCAAGTTTGCGTTCAATGCGTCTAGCGCCAGCAAAGGCGCTGTGTTGGACGACTATTGACTGAGGGCCTAGGACCATGCTGCGAAAAATTGCTTTTTCAATCTTGGCAACAAGTGCTTTAGTTGCAACAACTAGCTGGGCTGATATGGCCTTAGCCACGTCTAAGAATTGCCTGTCTTGTCACCACATCGACAGAAAGGTGGTCGGCCCTGCATTCAAAGAGATCGCCAAGCGCTATGCCAATGAACCACTTGCCCTGGCCGCCTTGACCACCAAAATTCAAAAAGGCGGCGCAGGCGTATGGGGCGTTGTTCCTATGCCGGCCAACCCCCAAGTCAGCGAAGCCGAAGCCCAGAAATTAGCCACTTGGATATTGAGCCTGCGTTGAACCTATTGCCTATTGCATTAGGTCTATCTAAAACCCAGCCGTTCTACCCCCCAAACACTTCCCCACTTTCTCCCTTTTTAAAAACATGACCACCATCCGCCAAAACGACCTGATCGAATCCGTCGCTGCTGCCTTGCAATACATCAGCTACTACCACCCAAGTGACTACATCTCGCATTTAGCCAGTGCCTACGCCCGCGAGCAAAGCCCTGCTGCCAAAGACGCGATTGCTCAAATTTTGACCAACAGCAAAATGAGCGCCACCGGCCACCGCCCCATGTGCCAAGACACTGGCATCGTCAACGTGTTTTTGAAGGTGGGTATGGATGTGCGTTTTGAAGGTTTTTCTGCTGGCTTAGAAGACGCCATCAACGAAGGCGTGCGTCGCGGCTATAACCACCCTGACAACACCTTGCGCGCGTCGGTGGTCGACGATCCGCAGTTCGCCCGCAAAAACACCAAAGACAATACGCCCGCCGTGATCTTCACGCAAATCGTGCCTGGCAATACCTTGGACATCATCGTCGCAGCCAAAGGCGGCGGCAGCGAAAACAAATCCAAGATGATCATGTTGAACCCGAGCGACAGCGTGGTCGATTGGGTTCTCAAAACGGTTCCCACCATGGGCGCGGGTTGGTGCCCACCTGGCATGTTGGGCATCGGCATTGGCGGTACCGCCGAAAAGGCGGTCTTACTCGCCAAAGAAAGTTTGATGGACGATCTCGACATGTACCAGCTGCTTGAGAAATCCAGCAAGGGTGGCGCATTGACGCAGGTCGAAGATTTGCGTTTGGAGCTCTACCACAAGGTCAATGCTTTGGGCATTGGCGCACAAGGCTTGGGCGGCTTGACCACCGTGCTCGATGTCAAGATCAAAATGTATCCCACCCATGCAGCAAGTAAGCCTGTCGCCATGATTCCCAATTGCGCAGCCACACGACACGCGCATTTTGTGATGGATGGCTCTGGTCCTGTTTACTTAGACCCACCATCACTAGACCTTTGGCCCAACGTCAATTGGACGGCAGACACACAAAAGAGCAAGCGGGTGGATCTCAACACTTTGACCAAAGCAGAAGTCGCGAGTTGGAAACCCGGCCAAACGCTTTTACTCAACGGAAAAATGCTCACGGGCCGCGATGCGGCGCACAAGCGCATCCAAGATATGTTGGCCAAAGGCGAGAAGTTGCCTGTGGACTTCACCAACCGCGTGATTTACTACGTAGGTCCCGTCGATCCCGTCGGTAACGAAGCCGTCGGTCCAGCCGGCCCCACTACGGCTACACGCATGGACAAGTTCACCGAGATGATGCTGGCGCAAACCGGATTGATTTCCATGGTCGGCAAAGCCGAGCGCGGTCCTACGGCAATTGATGCAATCAAAAAGCACCAGTCGGCCTATTTAATGGCTGTCGGTGGCGCCGCCTATTTGGTGTCCAAGGCTATCAAGCACGCCAAGGTAGTGGGATTTGCTGATCTAGGCATGGAAGCCATTTACGAATTTGATGTGGTCGATATGCCTGTAACGGTGGCTGTTGATTCAGGCGGCACCAGCGCCCACATCACGGGGCCCGCAGAATGGCAAAAGCGTATTGCTACTGGCGAGTTCAAAGGAATTGGCGTCACTGCTGGTTAATCTGCCTAAATCGGGCCTAGGCACCATGAATAAAAGCGCCCTAGGCGCTTTTATTTTTGGACAAAACAAGTTTTGTTCAATGCAGGTGGCGTGGTTTACGTCCACCGTGACCGCCATGTCCACCATTGCCATTACCGCCAGAACCGCGCGGTGGGCGGCCAAGATCCAAGGACTTAACCAAATCGTCAAATCGCTCGGCAAATAACTTATCGATTTCGTTGACTACGCCACCGAGCTCAGCACCATCAAAATGACGCTCCATCAGGTGGATCACGTCATTGATCAGCAAATCCCGTTGTGCTTGCATGATGTCTGCAGGCGTGGGGCCCACAAACAACATGACGAAATCGTCGCGTGACTCTTCGCCGCGTGCTTCGTCTGCATCGTCAAAGTCGTTGTCGTAAAAAGTAACTTCGATGGCAGCGCCTGCTGCCGTGAGTTCGTTGAGGTTCATGCACATTTCGTCCAAGCTTTGGCGAAAGTCATCGTCGCCGGGAACAGTCCAGCACATTTGCAAAGAGTGTTCTTGCGCATTGAATCGAATTCCGGGTTCTTCTGGGTAGGAGCTGACCGCACCCTCTTCAAGGGAGACAGCCCCAGCATATTTCCAGAGGGGGCGCAAAGCATCTTGCAGTTGGTCCAACCCCACGTCTTCTTGGAGGGGGACTTCTCCATGTACGTGAATTTCATACGCGGCGTTATAACGTGCCATGACGAAACTCCTTCTAAATTGGTGCCCGGGACCGGAATCGAACCGGTACGCCCCTTACGGAAAGCGAGAGATTTTAAGTCTCTTGTGTCTACCTATTTCACCACCCGGGCGGTGTCTTTGCGTTCTGTGATTTTACGCCACCCTTTTGCCGCTCTTTATTTAAGTAAATATTTTTGCGCTTATCTGTAAAGGTGCTTAAACATTAAGCGCTTTTTGAATGAAGTGTTTCGCAACACGGGGTTTAGGGCACTTCATCAAAGGTAAATCAAACCAACTGCGTACATCTTCTTCCAAGCCTACGCCATGCATGTAGTTGTAGAGCGCCTTTTTGAGCCCCAACCCCAGACTATCGTGGTCTGTGCCAGTAGGGTCGATAAAAGCCACATCGTTTTTAGCAAAACTTACCTCTGGCAACGGCACTAGTTGCACGCCGTAAGCCGCGGGGTCTTTGCCTACTGGCGAATGCACCGTACAAGTGAACCGATGGAAAAACCCGCTTTGGATACACCCATTCTCGAACAACTGACGTACATATTCCAATGCGTCCACGGTATCTTGCACGGTTTGGGTCGGAAATCCATACATCAAATAAGCGTGCACCAAAATGCCTGCATCTGCAAACCCTTTGGTCACACGCGCTACTTGCTCTACGGTGACACCCTTTTGCATCAGCTCTAACAGGCGGTCTGATGCCACCTCTAGCCCGCCGGACATGGCGATGCATCCGCTGTCAGCCAAAAGCTCGGCCAGATCGGGAGTGAAGGTTTTCTCAAATCGAATATTGCCCCACCACGTCACCTGTAACTTGCGACGAATAATTTCTTGCGCCAAGGCTTTTAATGCCTTGGGTGGTGCGGCCTCATCAACAAAATGAAATCCTGTTTGACCGGTTTCAGCAACTATGCGCTCCATGCGATCGACCAAGGTCACGGCTGAAGCTGTTTCATAGCGCGAGATGTAGTCGAGGCTCACATCACAAAAACTACATTTTTTCCAATAACACCCATGCGCCACTGTGAGTTTGTTCCAACGTCCATCGCTCCACAAACGATGCATGGGGTTGAGCATATCCAAGAGCGATAGATAACTCTGCAAAGGCAAGCCGTCCCATGTCGGCGTCCCCACGTCTTCAAATGGAATATCCGGTTCTGCCCAATTGATAAATTGCACCCTACCCTCTGCGTTACGTAAAAAAGTACGTACCAAACGCTGCGCGCTTCTTTTTCCGTTTAGATATTCAAACAACGCCAATAACGGCCGCTCACCAGCATCTAGGGTGAGGTAGTCGACAAAATCAAAAATACGCGGGTCGGTTAGTTCGCGTAATTCCGTGTTCACAAACCCCCCGCCCATGCCAATATGAATATGTGGTGCATGGGCTTTGATCGTTTGCGCAATGCGCAAAGCACCATACATCGCGCCTGGAAAAGGTACAGAGAGCAAGACAACCGTCGGTTGGTATTTGTCAATCGCAGATATCGTCAACGCATAAAGTGTTTTATCCACCAATGTTGAAGAAGCTGATAAGGCCTGTGCTAGCAAGTCAAAGGTGGCTTGGCTTCCTGCTAAAGACTCGGCGTAGCGCACAAATTCAAATCGACTATCGACCGCATCGCGCACAACATCGGCCAGATCGTTCAAATACAAAGTTGCTAAGTGGCGCGCACGATCTTGCTGTCCGAGCGCGCCAAAGGCCCATGCCAGTGGATCACCGCCACCAGCATCGTCAAATGCATCCAAAGTAGTAAAGCGTGGTCCTTCCGGAAGAAAACCTCGACCTGCGATGCGATGGCTCAAGGTGGGGTCCTTGCCTTGCAAGAAAGCAATCGTCGGTGCGATGGTGTTTTGGTAGGCGTCAAAATGGTCCAAGAACTGGTTCACACTGGAACTACGATCTTCTTCAAGCAAAGCAAGCGCCTGTAAACGCACATCAGATAAGCCCTTAGATGAAAAAAGCGTTAACACCAACTCCAAGGCCAAGTCATGCTGAACAGCATCAATACCTTGTTCACGCATAAATCCCGTCAAATAAGCGGTTGATGGATAAGGCGTGTTGAGTTGCGTCATCGGCGGGATCAGTCCGAGAACACGCATGGGTTTTGGTTGAGACAAATTTTTAGAAGGCATCAAAACAATAAGTCTGGATAGTTTTTAGTATTTATAATTTTTGGAAAGGCTTACCTCAAGAAACCGGAAATACATCCGAATTCATACACGTATCTTTGTAATCAGAATTCTTCAACGCCTTCATTAAAAGGAAATTGTCATGTCAGAAAAAACCTTGGCTCTGCAAAATGTATCCCATCCCTTAGGAAGTTGTGCATGTTGCAGTCCACTGCGCTTAGCTGGTGCACCAACGCGCCGAGGCTTTTTAGGAGCTGGTGCAGCCACGGTTGCCGCTGGTTTAGTTGGGTTTTCAGGCTCGGGTTTCGCAGCGAGTGGGAATTACGAATCGATGTTGGTGAACTGCATTGATCCACGTTTTACTTCCTTGAGCTACCAATACATGGGCATGTTGCAAGGCGTGACCCGCGAAAAATTAACCGACAACTACAGCCAATTTGTGATGGCAGGCGGTCCCATCGGTGCTGTTCATCCCAATTTCTCCGCTTGGCACAAAACTTACTGGGACAACTTAGACATCACCGTGTCTTTGCACCACATCAAACGTGTTGTAGGTATCACCCACCGCGATTGCGGCGCAGCCAAATTAGCTTTTGGCGAAGCCAAAGTAGCCACGCGTGAAGCCGAGACAGAAGCACATGCAGAAGCACTGGCTGAATTTCGCAAGCAAGTCAACAAACGCCATCCTAAATTAGGCGTGATCACTGGTGTGATGGGCTTAGATGGCCGTGTGGACCTGATCGGTTAAAAAACTAAAAGTGCTACCTCTTGCTCTGGTCTAAGACCAGAGCCTTGAGTTCTCTTAATTCTTGTCGCATGGCTTGCATTTCAGATTGCAATACGTCTGATTGATCACGCACAGCCTGACTGTCTTCGCTAGAACTGCCTGAAGTGAGTGAATCAACAATCACAGCAATAAATAAGTTCACGATCACAAACGTGGCGATCAGAATGAAGAAGATGAAGAATATCCAAGCATAGGGGAACTTATCCATCACAGGACGCGCAATGCCATCTGACCAGCTCTCCAGCGTCATGACTTGAAAGAGAGTGAAGGCAGTGTTACCCATTCCACCAAAGAGTTCTGGAAATGCTTGTCCAAACAAATTGGTAGCGATGACAGCAGACACATAAAAAATTATCAATATCAGGCTCACGACGGAGGCAAGACTTGGCAAGCAACTCAATAGGCCGCCCACAACCTTACGCATACTTTCCACTTTATTGATTAGCCGTAAAACGCGTAGAACCCGAAGTGCTCGCAATACGGACAAAGACTCGGTTGCGGGAACCAAGGCGATAGCGATAACTGCAAAGTCAAAAACGCTCCAAGGATCTTTGAAAAAGTCAAAGCCTCGCGCGATGATCAGCAGCACGAGCTCAATGATAAAAATCCCCAAGATCACATGGTCCAACAACACCAACTCCGATCCATACGCATGCATCACCTCTGGACTGGTTTCAAGACCTAACAATGCTGCATTCAAAATAATCAGCACTACGATTGCGTGTTGAATGATCGGGTTATCTACAAAGTCTTCGACTTTTTGTTGCCAAGGGGTACTGGCAATATGGCGTTCTATATGCATGGGTCCACTAATTTATTTGCAAACCCTCAATCTTACTTGAACGCTATTTAACAGCATGAAAACTAAAGAGTCTGGGAGATAGACCGAATATAAGGGTACAAGGTTGTAGGTTTTCGACCGCTCTCGACACCAGCCCGCATATTTTGGGCGCGTATGGACTCCATCTATCGCCGGGAGCGGTCATCTTTCAGGGATGGACTTAACGACCGTTTCTGCGCCCAAACTACACACCAAATGCCTCCATTCACCGGGATTTAGGCACAACTCACGATCGCTTTGCACTTGGGTGTAATTCTTTAATGCACCTGGCAAGGATCCAACGGGTTCGACACACACAAAAGGTAACTCTCTGGGACGATGCACCAATAAATGTGGCGCGTACTGACTTGTTATCTTTAAGCGCAGATTATTTTCTATAAACATTTCAACATCCCCACCAAAGCATTCATATGCCGCCGTGCTTGCGGTCTTTCCATCCATCGTGAATACATGCTGGGCAGAAACTTCTTCTGACAAAAGTGCCATTCCCAAACCGTCAAGACCAATATCATGCATTCGGGACGCAGAAAACTGCAAGCGATTAGTTTCTGAAACGTCTAAAGATGACAACGGAATAAAAGGATGCCACCCCAAGCTCACTGGCATAGAAGAAAGATCGGTATTGCAAACAGACAGTGCAACGGATAAGCCGAGTGCACTGACGCCATACATCAGTTTTGCATGAAAGGTCCAAGGCCATTCAGGGCTGCTAACCGAGTGATTCCATTCCAAGGCAACATGCGAATCTGACGTGTCAACAATCGTCCAATCGTTCCTATGACCGAACCCATGCAAGCCCTGCCCACTGCTTGATCCGTTCACAAGATGGACTTGACGTCCTTGCCACTCAAACTCTGCAGGGTCTAAACGATTGGTAAAAGGCAGCATCACGAACGCACCGGCCTTTGGCCAATGGTGTGCATCTATATGGGTAACTGGGCCAAAGGGAACCACACAGTCAATGTGTTGGTGGTTATGGTCGTAAGTTAGTTTTAATAGGCGAGCACCAGCGCTTGGGGAAATTATTGCCTCATACCCGTCCGCGTGAATTCGAACTGTTGGATTGACTTGCAACGATGGCATAAATCAAACGTTTTAATCAGCCTTGGCACCAGACAGTTCAACCGCTTCCTTCCATTTGGCAAACTGGCTATCCATAAACGCACGAAACTCAATAACGGACGTCGGACGCGGCTCCACATCCATTGCGGCCATGCCTTGGCGAATCGTTGGATCGGCCAAAGCAGCTACGACATCTTGGTTAATTTTGTTGATGATGTCGACAGGCGTTCCTGCTGGAGCATGCAGGCCGCACCACCCTGATGCATCAAAGTCCAATATGCCAAGCTCTTGAAACGTAGGGATATTGGGCAGCAATGGTGAGCGGGCTTTGCCTGTAGTTGCCAGAGGAAAAATACGCCCTGTATTGAAATGCGGACTTGCGTCTCCCATACCCGCCAGCATGACTTTGACATGACCCGCCAATAAATCATTCATAGCAGGCGCTCCACCTTTGTAGGGAATGTGGTTTAAGTTGAGTTTGAGCTTGCTTCTCAATAACTCCATGCCCAAGTGTTGGGCGGTACCGCTTCCTGCCGAAGCATAGGCAAGTGGCTCTTTAGGGTTCTTGGCAATCGCGACAAATTCATTCAATGTTTTTGCAGGAAACGATTCATGCACCAGCAATACACTGGCAAAACTCGATATTTGGGTGATCGGAACAAAATCTTTTTTTGTATCAAAAGGCAACGTTTTAAAAAGACTAGGGTTGATAGAAAACGGACCAGCAGACACTAGCAATGTGTAGCCATCAGGATTGGCTTTGCCCACATACGATGAAGCAATATTGCCAGATGCGCCAATACGGTTTTCAACGATGACGCCATTTTTCCATTTGGTTTGCAGTTGTTTGACAAGCAATCGCACCGTTTTATCTGTGGCACCGCCTGCAGGCGTAGCCACCACAATCGTGACGGGCTTGTTGGGAAAGTCTGACTGCGCCCATGTCAAGATGGGTGATAAGAAAGCAAAGAATAAAAGGAAAAGTTGTTTCATGGTTGTCTTAGCAGAAATAGTTGTGTTTAGTTAGTCAAATCTAGGCGTCGGAAGTATTCAACAGGCGCGTGCTGAATATTCATTTGCGCAATGGCCATGCGGTGCATGCGTTGCAGAACAGGCGCGTCATCCAATGGATGGTTTTGCAGAGGGTCCGCAAGCAAATCAAATAATGCGGATTCGGTATCCTTTAATGTGCCAGGTCCTTGGTGGGAATAAAAAGGCGATTTAGGCGTCGCCGGAATTTTCAGAACGGGTGCGCTTCTTGAAAAGGGCATGGATTCAATCAATTTAGCTTCTTGGAGCTCTTCAATGCTAAAAAATTCTTTCATATGCAGAGGCATCAAGGTGTACTGATTGAGGTCTCCGCCATGTACGTCGGGAGGATAAATAAAACAGGTGTATCGCCCATCAGTCACATTGACGGCGCTACCAAACACTCCGTAGATACAAGCATCCCGGTTCTTGATGGCGGGATCTCCTAATGCTGGCAGTAAAGAACTAGCCGTCACCTCAGTTGGTGGTGTAGCGCCAAATATGTCCATCAAAGTCGGCATGATGTCCATGGTTTGCGTGAGCAGTTCACGTCGGGTGCCAGCTTGGCTTGCAAAATCTGGGTGGTGGATAAACAAGGGTATATGCGCAACCTCGTTGTAGCAAGGCATGATATTTTTGGCCCACCAATCGTGTTCACCCAACAAAAACCCATGGTCAGTGGTGACGACTAACGCCGTATCTTTCCATAAATCATGCGCATCAAAGTGATCGAGCAATCTGCCCAGTTCATGGTCACACAAAGCAATGATGGCGGCATAGTTCGCGCGCAACTCTTCGCATTCATCAAAGGTTTCCGTCACTCGTGCATAAGGTGGCCAATCCAGTGTCGGACCTTTGTAATTCGTCGAGAATTTTTTGCGAAATTCCTCTGGTGCATGAAAAGGCTCATGCGGGTCAAAGGTCTCTAAATGAAGCAACCAGTTATCGGCCTTTTGGTTGGTATTTAGAAATTCCAATCCAGCATCAAAGCACCTCACGGATGGGAAGTCTTCATATTGCTTGATGTGTTCACGGTTGATGATATTGCGCGACAACTTGTTGCGTCGCTGTTCAGAATATTGAACCGGGTGATACATCTCTTTGAATCGTTTCCATGGCGGCTCCACCATGGCCTTCCAAGGATCACCCTCCTGACCACGAATGAAGTCATAGGTGTCGTATCGGTTGTGATAAGTTGCGCCGCCATCTCCCCAGTAGTGGAAATGGTCCGAGATCAAATGGCTATAGACCTTTTTTTCTTTGTGCAGCAAGGCCGCAAATGAATGGTCAAACGGTTCTAGCGGCCCCCATCCTCTATGCAAGAAATTTAAGCGGCCCGTGTGCAAATCTCTTCTTGCTGGCATGCAGGGCAAGCTACCCACGTAATGGTTATCAAACACTACCGAACGATTGGCTAGGCGTTGAAAATTTGGCGTTTCTATATCTTTACCGCCGTAGCAGCTCAATGCTTTGCGATTGAGTGAGTCGAATAAAACGAAAACAGTTTTCATACGCGATGGCCATGT
>CANBZB010000070.1 GCA_947373745.1 Burkholderiales bacterium
GCCAAAGACAAAAACGATTCCGGCCAACGCGTTTTCATGCGCAGTTTGGCTACGCGCGACTTTGGCAGCGAAATCAGTGCAGCTTTGCCCGACGTATTAGCCGCAACAAAGTGCGCGGGCTTTGACTTGATCATTGTCGAAACATCAGGCATTGGCCAAGGCGACGCCGCCATCGTTCCGCATGTCGACATCCCGATGTATGTGATGACGCCAGAGTTTGGCGCTGCCAGCCAACTCGAAAAAATCGACATGCTCGACTTCGCTGAGTTTGTAGCCATCAACAAGTTCGACCGCAAAGGCGCGAGCGATGCCTTGCGCGATGTCGCCAAACAAGTGCAACGCAACAAAGAAGCGTGGACTACTCCCATAGAAGACATGCCGGTTTTTGGCACCATGGCGGCACGCTTTAATGACGACGGCGTCACCGCGCTCTACCAAGCGCTCAAGGGCCGCTTGGGCGAACTCGGCTTGCATCTTAAAGACGGTTTGCTGCCTTTGGTGAAAGTCCGTCATAGCACCAACCAAACGCCTATCGTTCCGGCTGCACGCACCCGCTATCTGGCAGAAATCAGCGACACCGTGCGCGGTTACAAAAAACGTGCGCGCACCCAAGCCAAACTCGCACGCGAAATCCAACAGCTCCTGGCTGCGGCTGACATGCTCGAGATCGACAAACCTGGTCGCGCCAAAGCTGCTGAGGCTGCGCGTGACTTGGCCAAGCAGCGCGAAGAAGGCATGGGCGCTACTGAGCGCAAACTGCTCACGCAATGGCCCGCCATGCAAGCCGCGTACGCTGGCGACGAATACGTGGTGAAAATCCGCGACAAAGAAATTCGTACCGCACTCACCACCAAATCTTTGAGCGGCACCACGATCCGTAAGGTGTCTCTACCCCAGTACGAAGACCACGGCGAAATTTTGAAGTGGCTCATGCTCGACAACGTGCCTGGCAGCTATCCCTACACCGCAGGCACTTTTGCATTCAAGCGCGAGAACGAAGATCCCACCCGCATGTTTGCAGGTGAAGGTGACCCTTTCCGCACCAACCGCCGTTTCAAACTGGTGTCGCAAGGTATGGACGCCAAGCGCTTGTCGACGGCGTTTGACTCCGTCACTTTGTATGGCAACGACCCCGATCTGCGTCCAGACATCTACGGCAAAGTCGGCAACTCTGGCGTCAACGTCGCCACGCTCGACGACATGAAAGTGTTGTACGACGGTTTTGATTTATGCAATCCGACCACCAGCGTCTCGATGACTATCAATGGTCCGGCACCGTCTATCTTGGCAATGTTCATGAATACGGCCATCGACCAAAACATCGATAAATTCAAAACCGATAACGGCCGTGAGCCCACCGAGACTGAAACCGCCAAGATCAAAGAATGGGTGCTGCAAAACGTGCGCGGCACGGTGCAAGCCGACATTCTGAAAGAAGACCAAGGCCAAAACACCTGCTTGTTCAGCACCGAGTTCTCACTCAAAGTGATGGGCGACATTGCCGAATACTTTGTGCACAACCAAGTGCGTAATTTCTATAGCGTATCTATCAGCGGCTACCACATCGCTGAAGCCGGTGCCAACCCCATCTCGCAACTTGCGTTCACACTGAGCAATGGCTTTACCTTTGCAGAAGCCTATTTGGCACGCGGGATGCACATCGATGACTTCGCGCCTAATCTGTCGTTCTTCTTCAGCAACGGCATGGATCCTGAATACACCGTGATGGGCCGCGTGGCGCGCCGCATTTGGGCGGTGGCGATGAAAGAAAAATACGGTGCGAACGAGCGCTCGCAAAAACTCAAGTACCACATCCAAACCAGTGGTCGCAGTTTGCACGCACAAGAGATTCAATTCAACGACATCCGCACCACGCTGCAGGCTTTGATCGCCATCTACGACAACTGCAACAGCTTGCATACCAACGCATTTGACGAAGCCATCACCACACCCACTGAAGACTCGGTACGCCGTGCGATGGCGATTCAGCTCATCATCAACCGCGAATGGGGCTTGGCGAAAAATGAAAACCCCAGCCAAGGTGCATTCATCATCGAAGAACTTACCGAGTTGGTAGAAGAAGCTGTATTGGCAGAGTTTGAGCGCATCGCTGAACGTGGTGGCGTTTTAGGTGCGATGGAAACGGGTTACCAACGTGGCCGTATCCAAGACGAGTCCATGACTTACGAGATGCTCAAGCACACAGGCGAACTACCCATCATTGGCGTCAACACTTTCCGTAACCCCAAAGGCGACCCCGTGCCAGACGCACTGGAATTGGCACGCTCTACTGAAGAAGAAAAACAAAGCCAACTCAAACGTCTACAAGACTTCCATGCCCATCACCGGGCAGATGCTGTCGTGCAAATTAACCGCTTGCAAAAAGCTGTTATCGACAACACCAATGTCTTTGAAGTGTTGATGGACGCTGTACGGGTTTGCTCACTTGGTCAAATTACCAACGCTTTGTTTGAAGTGGGCGGGCAATATCGGCGCAATATGTAGTTTTTTATCCTTGCAAATTGAACATGCCATGTTTAATTTACAAGGATGCCTTGAAAGCTTAGATGCTGTCTTCGCTCATCTTCTCGCCTAGACGCACACCCAGCCCTGGCGCCCAATGCTGGTTAATCACCAGCGTGTTCTGCGGCCACAACATCACCACGGTAGAGCCCAATAAAAAGCGGCCCATCTCGTCGCCTTGTTTCAACTCAATTGAAGCGTCGTCGTAATGCCACTCACGCATTGTGGGTGAGCGCGGTGGGTTGACCACACCATGCCAAGTGGTCGCCATGCTGCCCACAATCGTAGCGCCTACGAGCACCATCACAAAACTATCAAACACGCACACCACGCGCTCATTGCGCGCAAACAAACCCGGCACGCCTTGGGCCGTTGCAGGATTGACCGAAAACAAATCGCCCGGCACATGAACCATGCGCAACAAACGCCCTGCTGCTGGCATATGGATGCGGTGGTAATCCTTGGGGCTTAAATAAATGGTCGCGAAGTCACCGTTATCAAATTGGGCCGCTAATTGCGCGTCTCCGCCCAATAAAGCACGTGTGCTGTAGCGGTGTCCTTTGGCTTGAAAAATCTGGTCGCCACCAATGCGCCCGAATTGGCTAATTGCGCCGTCTACCGGACACACCCACTGCGCATTGGCTAAGGGACGTGCGTCAGATTTGAGCGCACGCGTGAAGAAGTCGTTAAAGCTAGCGTAATGGGTGATGTCAGCATCGGCAGCTTCATCCATATTGACGTTGTAACGTTTCACAAACCAACGAATAACTGCATGCGTCCAGCGCCCCCCTTGCCAGCGGGCAAAGCGGCCTGCTAATTCGGTCAAGGCCTGTTTGGGTAAAACATATTGCAGGTATACGCTGAGAGGTGTAGTCATAGGTGTGAATTTTAGGCGGGGCACAATGTGCGTATGCAAGCACCTCTTTTTGAATGCCAACACCTAGTCAAACGTTACGATGACGCCACGGTAGTCGACGATTTGTCGTTTCAACTGCAAGCAGGTGAATGTCTAGGTGTGATTGGTCCTAACGGCGCGGGCAAAACCACGACCTTGCGCATGTGTCTGGGCTTAAGCGAACCCGACGCAGGCACTATCCAAGCTTTTGGTTTGTCTATGCCGCGTGATGCACTGGCCATCAAATCGCGACTGGGCGTCGTCAGCCAATTCGATACGCTAGATCCTGACTTCACCTGTGCTGAAAATCTGCGTGTGTTTGGTACTTACTTCGGTATGACACGCAATGCGATGGAAGCACGCGTTCCTGAGTTACTCGAATTTGCAGCTCTCACGCACAAAGCCGATGCAAAACCCGGCCAACTCTCTGGTGGCATGAAGCGCCGCTTGAGTTTGGCGCGCGCACTCATCAATGACCCCGATATCTTGTTACTCGACGAGCCCACGACAGGCCTCGACCCGCAAGCGCGTCACCTGATGTGGGAACGCTTGCAACAACTCTTGCAACAGGGCAAGTCGATTTTGCTCACCACACACTTTATGGACGAAGCCGAGCGTTTGTGCAACCGCTTGTTACTACTGGACCACGGCAAAAAAATTGCCGAAGGCACTCCGCGTGAGTTGATCTCTCAACACTTAGAGCCCGACGTGGTCGAGGTCTACGGCCAAGATGCCTTGGCTTTGGTAAATACCCCTCTGGCAGACCTAGCCCAACGCACAGAGAGTAGCGGGGAAACCGTTTTCTTTTACACAACAGATGCCGCCCCTCTCTTGCAAGCGCTCAGCACGCATACGGGTCTGCGCACTTTGCACCGCCCTGCCAACTTGGAAGACTTGTTCTTAAAAATGACTGGTCGCCAAATTCGAGAGGGGGCTTAAACCATGCGCAACTATTTCCGTTTTTGGCCCGTGTTTATGCGCAACCTTTTGGTATGGCGCAAACTGGTCATCCCTAGTTTGGTAGCCAATATTGCTGAGCCTTTGATGTGGCTGGTGGCATTTGGTTACGGCATGGGCGCCTTAATTGGCGAGGTGACGTTGGACGGCATGCAAGTGCCTTATCTGCTGTTCTTGGCAAGTGGCTCTATTTGCATGAGCGCCATGAATGCCGCCACCTTTGAGGCTTTGTATTCCGCCTTCTCGCGCATGCATGTGCAAAAAACATGGGATGGCATCATGAACGCCCCCATCCGCCTCGAAGATATTTTGCTTGCCGAGATGCTATGGGCCGCCTTCAAATCTTTGTTCACCATTACCGCCATTTTGGGTGTGATGATGGCTTTGGGTATCACGCAAAGCTGGAAGATTTTGCTCGCTTGGCCTTGCTTGTTATTTGTAGGTATTACTTTTAGTTGCTTGGCCTTGATATTCAATGCTTTGGCTAAGGGCTATGACTTTTTCACTTACTACTTCACGCTGTTTTTGACGCCGATGATGTTTTTAAGCGGGGTGTTTTTCCCAAGTGACCAATTGCCGCCTTGGGTACGTGCAGTCGCCGAGTGGTTACCCCTGAGCCAAGCCATTGCATTGGTGCGGCCGTTGTTCTTAGACCGATGGCCTAGCCAACCCTTGTTGCATTTAGGCGTATTGGCCTTGTATGCGGGCGTAGCTTGGGCCATCGCCCTGCATTTCACTCGCAAACGCTTCCGTACTTAGGCTCCAAAGGCTTTAAGATCGTTTTATTTTTAAGTAAGAAGGTGGTTTCATGGGTATTCAAACAGTAGGCATCATCGGCGCGGGCACCATGGGCAACGGTATTGCACAAGCGTGCGCCGTATCAGGCGTGAACGTAGTGATGGTCGATATTTCTGAAGCAGCAGTAGCCAAAGGTATCGCCACCGTCAGCAGCAGCCTAGACCGATTGATCAAAAAAGAAAAAATGACCGAGGCAGAGAAAACTGCAGCACTCGCACGCATACACGGCAGCACCCAATACCAAGATTTACAAAAAGCCCAATTGGTGATTGAGGCCGCTACTGAGAACTTTGACCTCAAAGTCAAAATTTTGAAGCAGGTCGATGGCCTGCTTGCAGCAGACGTCATCGTGGCTTCCAATACTTCGTCTATCTCCATTACCAAACTCGCAGCCGCCACTACGCGGGCTGATCGATTTATTGGCATGCACTTTTTCAATCCAGTGCCGATGATGGCTTTGGTGGAAATCATCCGCGGTCTGCAAACTTCAGACGCTACCCACGATGCAGTCCAAGCATTGGCTAAGCGCTTAGGCAAAAGCCCCATTACCGTCAAAAATGCGCCTGGCTTTGTGGTCAACCGCATCTTGGTGCCGATGATCAATGAAGCATTTTTTGTACTCGCCGAAGGATTGGCCACACCGGACGATATCGATGCAGGCATGCGCCTAGGTTGCAACCAACCGATTGGTCCGCTGGCATTGGCAGACATGATCGGCCTCGATGTTTGCCTGGCTGTGATGGAGGTGTATTTAAGCGAGTATGGCGATAGCAAATACCGTCCTTGTCCATTGCTCAAAGAAATGGTCGCCGCCGGCCAACTCGGACGCAAAACTGGTCGCGGTGTTTACCACTACTAAACGCAACCCCTAACCATGAAGCTCGCCTTGCTCTCCGATGTGCATGGCAATTTGCATGCCTTTGAGGCTTGCATGGCGCATGCCAAAGTGCAAGGCGCAGAAAAGTTTGCAGTGCTAGGTGATTTAGTGGGATATGGCGCTTTTCCCGCTGAAGTAGTGGATCGTTGCCAGCACCTGTATTTTGCAGGCAACGTCGTGTTGCGCGGGAACCACGAAGAGATGCTCAAAGCATTGCATGCACATGATGGCACCTCTATCAACCATGCCGACACTAGCCATAAAACGTCTTCGCAAAAAAATACATTAGGCGCGCAAACCACTGCATGGACTGATACGCAACTCACACCAGCCCAGCGGTATTGGCTTGAAACCTTGCCCTTGACAGCGTGTGATGGGCGCGTAGCGATGGTGCACGCCAGCTTCGACGCCCCAGAGCAATGGCGTTACGTCGAAGATGAACGTGTGGCGAACATGAGCCTAGATGCAGCATGCGCGAACCCTGATGTGCGCTACGTATTCGGTGGCCATGTGCACCACCAGTCTTTGTACTACCGTGGTACAGGTCGGCAACTCATGTCTTTTAAACCTACAGCAGGGATCGCCATACCAACGCCATCCCATCGTCGCTGGTTAGCAACCATTGGCTCTGTAGGCCAACCACGCGACGGCGACACGCGCGCAATGTACGCATTGTTTGACACCACATCAGAAAAACTGATATTTCACCGTATTGCCTACGACCACGTGGCTGCCGCGCACAGCATTCGCAAAGCAGGGTTGCCCGAGTTTTTTGCAACCCGATTGGAAACTGGGCGATGAAACGACTCGAAGCAGGAACAGTGGTCGACGGCTTTTTAATTGGTTCCTGTCTTCATGCAGGCGGCATGGCGCATATTTATGAAGTGACATATGCCGACGCGCGACCTGCTCCCTTTCCTATGGTGATGAAAGTGCCTCGCATGACTGCAGGCGATGGGGCCGAGAACATTATTGGCTTTGAAGTCGAGCATCAAATTTTGCAAGTCTTGCAAGGCCACCATGTTCCTCGATTTGTTGCTGCTGGTGATTTATCGACCATTCCTTATTTGGTGATGGAGCATGTGCAAGGCAAGACTTTGCAACAAGTGATCGACCAATACGCAGAAGGTCATACCAGCGTTAACTTTAGCGATATTGCCCAAATAGGTGCCGCGATCGCACGTGCTGCGCATAGCTTGCACCAACAAAACACTTGCCATCTCGACCTCAAACCTGCGAACGTGCTGATGCATCCTGATGGCCATGCGGTGTTACTTGATTTCGGTTTGTCGTGTCACGCCCACTTTCCAGACCTCTTGGCAGAGGAGTTACGCAAAGCCATAGGCTCGCCGACATGGATTGCGCCAGAGCAAGTAGTGGGCGTGCGTGGCGACCCGCGTAGCGATATCTTTGCGATTGGCGTGATGCTCTACGAGCTTGCTACGTCCGAGTTGCCATTTGGAAACCCCACTACCCAAGGTGGCATGCGGCAACGCTTGTGGATGGATCCACCGCCACCGCGCAAATTGCGACCCGACATTCCAGAGTGGTTACAAGAAATTATCTTGCGTTGCTTGCATCCGCAAGCCGCGTTGCGTTACCCCTCAGCTACGCATTTGGCATTTGACTTGGAGAACAGCGACCAAGTGCGTATCACTGCACGCGGTCAACAAATAGAAGGCACTTCTTTTTGGGTGCATTTCAAACGCTGGCTCAAAGCAGCGGGTATGCATTACCACCCAAGCCCTTTGCCGGCACAACAGATCGATGAAGTGCCCATCGTGATGGTGGCGTTGCCACACTATGACGTGCGTGATGACACCTTGTACTCACTCCAACAAGCCGTTGCACGCTCGCTGGGTATTCGAGCTGGGGCACGCTTGGCAGTGGTCACCGTTATTTCACCGCACCAAAGCAGCACCTCGGATGACGACAGCAGTGAAACCACCTTGCATCGCCACTATTTAACGATGCAACGCCAATGGGCACAGGGTTTGGATTTACAGCAGCACCAGTGCTCTTTTCATGTACTGGAGTCTGGTGATGTGGCTGAGGCCTTGCTACGTTATGCGCAAGGCAATCACGTCAACATGATTGTGATGGGGGCTGCCACTCACGGCGTACAAATGCAACGTGTAATTGCACCTGTCCCCATCAAAGTCGCCATGGAAGCGCCGTGTACGGTAATTCTGGTCAAGCAAACGTTGCCGTTTGCACGGCTTTAATCGACCTTGGCGCCAGAGTTCTTTACGACTTGCGCCCACTTTTTATGTTCAGCGTCGATGAACTTGGCAAATTCAGCTGGAGAATTACCACTAGGTATCGCGCCTTGTGCCAACAGTTTTTCTTTGATGGCTGGAGAGTTGAGCGCTTTAGATACCTCTTGCTGGATACGTGCAACGGTTTCAGGTGGCGTGCCAGCAGGCGCGAGCAAACCAAACCATGAACTGGCATCAAATCCTTTAAGTGCAGGGCCACCGGCTTGTTCCAGCGTAGGCACATCAGGCAGAGCGCTAGAGCGCTGGTTACTGGTCACAGCCAAAGCTTTGAGCTTGCCAGATTTGATCAACTGCAAAGACGAAGGCAAGTTGTCAAACATCACATCCGTTGCGCCGCCCACCAAATCAAGCAAGGCTGGACTCGAGCCTTTATAAGGAAAGTGGACCATGAAAGTACCACTCATACTTTTGAACAGTTCGCCTGACAAGTGAATCGATGTCCCATTGCCACTCGACGCCATATTTAGTTTAGCTGGGTTAGCTTTTGCATACGCAATAAAGTCTGCCACTGTATTGATATTGCGCTCTTTGGCTTTTTCTGCGTTCACAACCATCACATTAGGAACACCCGCTACCAAGGTGATGGGCGAGAAGTCTTTGATCGGATCAAAAGGCATTTTTTCGTACAAGGCACGGTTGATGCCGTGTGTGCCTACGGTGCCCATCAACAAGGTGTAACCGTCAGCAGGTGATTTGGCGACGATGTCTGCACCTAAATTACCGCCTGCTCCCGGCTTGTTGTCTACGTAAAAAGTCTGACCAAATGCTTTGGAGAGTTCTGGTGCGATGGCTCTGGCCAAGATGTCAGTAGTACCTGCTGGCGCAAATGGCACCACGATACGCACTTGCTTATTAGGCCAGCCAGATTGCGCGAGTGACAAATTAGTAGTTGCTGCCAATGCACATAAGAAAGCGGCCTGCGCACAGGCCGCTAGTGCACTACGTCGTGTGCGATTAATCTGCATATTCACCTGCTGCCTTGATCACTGGACCCCATTTAGCAATTTCAGCTGCTACGAATTTTTTATGTTCAGCACCATCGGTACGCTTGTCGGTCACGACCACAGCGCCTAAAGCCTCTTGTTTTTTAATGAACTCAGGGTCTTTTAAGGCAGCCCTCAAAGCCGCATTGAGTTTGGCAACCGTCTCCGCAGGAGTGCCTTTAGGCGCATACATACCATGCCAGATAGACACATTGAAATCTTTCAAACCTGCCTCGTTGAGCGTCGGCAAGTCTTTCAATGCAGGCGTTGTCAAACGCTTCATAGTGGTCACTGCAAATGCCTTGACAGTTTTGCCTTCGATTTGGCTAGAGGTATTGGTAGTTTGGTCACACAGCAAATCTACTTGCCCACCCATCAAGTCGTTCATAGCAGGTGCAGTCCCTTTATAAGGAACGGTAGTCATATCTGTTTTAACAGCTTGCTGGAACATCAAACCACACAAATGCGAAGCAGCGCCCAAACCTGCATTGGCCAAATTGATCTTGCCTTTGTTTTGACCAATCCAAGTCACCAGCTCTTTGAAGTTATTGGCAGGCAAAGTAGGACGGCCTATCAAGGTCATAGGTACTTCGTTGACCATGCCTAAAAATTCAAAATCGTCCATGGTGTTGTAGGGCATCTTGCGATACAAGGCAGGCGATGTAGCCATACCGATATGGTGCAGCAACACGGTGTGACCATCTTGTGGTGCCTTAGCAACTTTGTTAGCGCCAATCGTGCCGCCAGCACCTGCTACGTTTTCAACCACCACGGTTGTTCCTAAAGGCTTACGCATGGCCTCAGCCAAATCACGCGCGACGCGGTCAGTCGGTCCGCCAGCAACAAAGGGAACAACGATCGTCACGGGTTTGTCCTTGACAGGAAAATCAGATGCCACAACCAATGTTTGGCAACTCGCTGCTACGAGCAAGCTCAAAGCAAATAACTTTTTCATAAGATCTCCTAGTAATACACCACAGATACAAATAACGCGGAGCCCACATCCTAAACCTGCCCATAGTATTTGTATAGGCGGGTATTACTTAGGTGTTTATTGGTAACTGCGCGCGTCCTCAATCACTTTTCCATCGTTGGGCAAGCTGCCCACTTCTACCAAAGCAATATCGGCGCGTAATTTGGTCACATCGCGCACAGCTTCACTGATTTTTTCAGCCAACCCTACAGCTTCTAGGGTCTCCACTTTGAGTGTGAGTTGGTCATTGGCCATTTCGCCTGAAACAACAAGGCGCGCACGCTTGATCGCTGGAAAGCGTTTGGTAACTTCTGCCACTTGTCCCGGATGCACAAACATACCTCGCACCTTGGTAGTCTGGTCTGCACGCCCCATCCAACCTTTGATGCGGTGATTGGTTCTGCCAGTCGGACAAGTGCCCGGCAACACGGCAGATAAATCGCCTGTACCAAAACGTATCAATGGATAGTCGGGGTTCAAACTGGTCACCACCAATTCGCCCACTTCGCCTTCTGGAACGGGATCGCCTGTACCAGGGCGCACGATTTCTACAATCACGCCTTCGTCCAACACCAAGCCTTCGCGCGCTGATGTTTCGTAAGCGATCAATCCAAGATCTGCCGTGGCGTAACACTGGTAGCCAGTAATGCCGCGCTCGGCCAACCAGTCTCGCAAGCTGGGCGGAAATGCCTCACCTGACACCAAGGCTTTGCGCACACTAGGCAAAGTAACGCCCATGTCAGCGGCCTTTTCTACGATGATTTTTAAGAAGCTTGGTGTGCCAATATAGCCAGCCGGTTTCAATTCCGCCATCGCTTGAACTTGTTGTTCGGTTTGGCCAATACCTCCAGCAAACACAGTACAGCCTAGCGCATGCGCACCCGTTTCCATCATCGAGCCTGCAGGCGTGAAGTGGTAACTAAAACAGTTATGGATCAACTCGTTTTCACGAAAGCCAGCAGCAAACATGGCACGCGCCATACGCCAGTAATCACCACGCGCACCTTCTGGTTCATAGATGGTGCCTGGGCTGGCAAAAATGCGGGGCATGGCTTTGCCATACACAATGGCTGAAAAGCCACCAAAAATATTGTTAGCACGTTGCGCCTTTTGTTGCTCTAACAATTCGTGCTTTCGAATCACAGGCAACTTAGCCAAAGCGGCACGGCTGTTCACGCTAGCGGCATCGACAAATTGCAAACTTTTGGCAAAAGCAGGTGCGTTTGCTTTTGCGTGTGCCACTTGGATTGGTAGGGCCGCCAAAAGCGCAGC
>CANBZB010000071.1 GCA_947373745.1 Burkholderiales bacterium
CCAAAAATATAGACACGCTTGCCAGTGAGGTAGGTGGAGTCCACTGAGCGCGAGTACCACACCGAGTGCGATTCGTTTTCAATGTGCAGCGGTACGGTGACGCCAGCAAGTGCGGCTACTTCTTTAACAAAGTCCCGCGTAGCACCAACGCCAATGGGTACTGTCTTGGTAAAGGGTTGGTCAAACGTACGCTCTAGCCACAAAGCGGTGGTGTTAGCCACCTCTGGATACAACACCACATTGAAAGTGGCGCGTGGAATTTCTTTCAGGTCAGCGACGGTGGCGTCTAGGGGAGCGACGACGCGTACATCGATGCCTAATTTTTCTAACAGACCAGTAATCTCTTTGACATCGTCACGGTGCCTAAAGCCCAATGCAGTGGGGCCCAAAATATTGCAGCTGGGTTTTTGCTCTTTGCGCGAAAAACCTTCTGGCGGAGCTTCTGCCACACGACGCACCAATTGGTAGAAAGTCTCCGCTGCGCCCCAGTTTTCTTTGCGTTGGTATGCAGGGAGTTCAAGCGGAACTACAGGGATGGGCAATTGCAAGGCAAGTGCCAAACCACCTGGGTCATCTTGTATCAATTCAGCAGTGCAAGAAGAACCTACCAAGATGGCTTCTGGCGAAAAGCGTTCGTTGGCTTTGGCAACAGCATCTTTAAAGAGTTGCGCGGTATCGCCGCCTAAGTCGCGTGCTTGGAAGGTGGTGTATGTCACTGGTGGGCGACGTGCGCGTCGCTCAATCATGGTGAACAACAGATCAGCGTAGGTGTCGCCTTGTGGCGCATGCAGCACATAGTGCACATCCAACATCGCGGTGGCGATCCGCATCGCGCCGATATGCGGCGGTCCTTCGTATGTCCAGAGCGTGAGTTGCATGGTGTTCCTAAGCGACCAGTTTGAGTCGACGGATTAAGGGGCGGCTAAACAGTCCAGCTAAATCGCCGGCTTGCTCAAATCCTTGGATGGGTGTGAACACCAATTCGATCGCCCACTTGGTGGTGAAGCCTTCTGCTTCTAAGGGGTTGGCAAGTCCGAGTCCGCAAACCACCAAATCGGGTGCTGCAGCGCGGCAACGATCGAGTTGTTCGTCTACGTCTTGGCCTTCGACTATGCGTGTCGATGCCGGTATTTGTTGCAACTCGGCTTCTAAATGGCGACGGTGTAAATAAGGCGTACCTACTTCGGATAACTGCATGCCTAACTCGGTATGCAGAAAGCGCGCGAGTGGAATCTCTAATTGCGAATCAGGGAAGAAAAATATTTTCTTGCCGTTCAATTCAACGCGATGCTTAGCGAGAGCATGCAGGGCACGTTTTTTAGGCGCTTCGATCGTGGCTGCAAACGTGTTGTCAGACACGCCAAAAGATTTGGCTGCTTGCTCTAACCAAGCGCTGGTTCCCATAGCGCCCAAGGGGAAAGGGGCAGGGAGGTGTTTGGCACCTAAGGCCTCTAGTTCACGCGCTGTGTCCGCTAAAAAGGGCTGGGCCAATAAAAACTCGGTGCCAGGTCCCACGCTTGGCATTTCGGTGCTGCGACGTGGTGGGAAAAAATCGACATCGACGATTCCCATTTTGTTGAATAGATTGCGGAACTGGTCCTCGACCACATCTGCCAAGGTGCCGACCACCAACAGTTTTTTGCCTTCGCTCTTTTTCGCAGGCAAGGTGGGAACGATGGCGGCTAGGCATGCATCTTCACCTTGGGTGAAGGTTGTTTCAATGCCGCTACCCGAGTAGTTCAATACATTGACACTAGAACCAAACTGCGTATTCAAGCGGTATGCCGCACGGGATAAGTCGAGTTTGATGACTTCAGACGGGCAAGAGCCCACCAAAAAGAGCAACTTGATGTCGGGGCGACGCTCTAAGAGTTCGGTAACGACCCTGTCTAACTCTTCATTGGCATCAGCCAGACCTGCAAGGTCGCGCTCGTCAATGATGGCAGTACCAAAACGGGGCTCCGCAAAAATCATCACACCAGCCGCGGACTGGATCAAATGTGCGCAGGTACGTGAACCTACGACTAAGAAAAAAGCATCTTGAATCTTGCGGTGTAACCAAATGATGCCGGTCAAACCGCAAAACACTTCGCGTTGGCCGCGCTCTTGCACGACTTCAGGGGATTGGCAGCCCGCACTGTTTTCCTGACGGATAGGAATGACTGGACTCACGCTGTACCTCCAGTTTGTAAGCTGGGGTTGAGTTGCATCAACTCCGATTGCAATCTTGCCGCGCGCAGTTTCCAAATGAATTGGGCGGCGTTGATGCAGTAGGTGAAATACGCTGCCAAGGCCAGCCAAAGCTGCTCTGCAGAACTGAGGTAACCGGTAGCCCAAGCCCACAAATACAAAGTGTGCAGCGCCAAGACCAACATGCTGAAAACGTCTTCCCAAAAAAATGCTTCAGCAAAAAGGTATTTGTCGAAGACCACTTTTTCCCAAATGCAGCCTGTGATCATGATGGTGTAGAGCGCGATCGTTTTGACTACGACAGACCACAGTGCAGTGGTTTCACCTTCACCGGTCATCAAGCAGCGTAAAACCAAACCCAGGCTCACCAAGAAAATAATGAACTGCACCGGGGCCAAAATGCCCTGCACGAGCGTCCAAACGGAAGCATCACGCCGAATCTTTTGTTCCGGTGTGTAGAGCATGTGCTGGTTGTTGTCAGACATCAGTTGGATTGCTTTTTGTGCATGCGCCCACTTTAGGGTGCTTCTTTGAATGTGTCAACACAAGTTGACGTATTTTTTTGTTTACAAATTAGGGGTTTTCCATAGGCGTCTAAATAGAAATACGGATAAAACTACCCTATCTGCTAACAATGGACCGTCAGCGCGGGAGGGTAAGAAGTGGTTTACGGCAACCCAGCAATCAATTTAGAGCGAGTTTCATCTGCGAATCAAGTGGGACGCTTTTTGACGAGCTCCATGTACGCGTCCGTCAAAAACCCGGTCGTGCATGCGGGCAGGCTAGAGCCTGCGCACTTGCAAGCACTCATTCACGCCAGCATGCTCGGGCAATCCCAAACCTCCATCGTTGTCCACCAGTGGCTGGCCTCTGGCGTAGATATTGAGGATGTCTATCTAGAGGGCATTACCCCCGTCGCACGGCTTCTGGGTCAATGGTGGTGTGACGACGTGATTGACTTCGCCAGTGCAACCCTTGCTTTTACGCGGCTTCGGCAGCTTTTATTCGAACTAAGCCCCTTGTTTCTGATGGACGCATCCGACCATGCCAGAGGTTTAAGCTGCTTTATGGTGGGTGAGTTTCAGGTCCAGCACACCATGGGACTGTTTATGTTGTCCGAGTTTTTTAGACGCAACGGGTGGCAAGTTCGCACTGACGAGTGCGAGTCTGGTGACGATTTGCTCAGAAAGATGTCGTCGGATTGGTTCGATTTGATGGCTATTTCTCTCAGTTGTGAGCGCCAAGTGCCGCTGATGCGCCGCCTTATCCCTTTGATTCGTAAAGCCTCGCCTAACCCAGACCTCAAGATCATCGCGGGTGGGGCCTTGCTCAGTGTGTGCCCCGAGATCGTCACGGGTCTTGGCGTGGAGCTCATCACCCAAGACGCCCGTTCCGCCCAAAAATCAGCATTGGACCTAGTGTCAAACAAACAATACATACGTAAATCTGATTTGACTTTGAGTAATGTCAACTAATTTATGAATTTACTGTGGAAATGTCTATAAATCAGTACAATGCCCCTCTTCAATATGCATACCTTTGGATCAATTAAGCCCTTATGAAGATTCCGAGTTTTAGTGCTGAAAAACTCGCCCAACTCATCGGCGTAGCCTCAGATATCGCCCTGCTTGTGGACCAGGATGGGTTGGTGATCGACGTGTCCGTGCGCAAAAACGAACTCGCATCATTGGCCTGCCAAAACTGGGTCGGTAAGCCTTGGCTAGAGACAGTCACCACCGAGAGCATCCCCAAAGTAAAAGACATGCTGTCCCAGCCCGCCGATGCATCGGAGTTGCGCTGGAGGCACATCAACCACCCGTCCACCCAAGGCGAAGACGTCCCTATTCAGTATGTCGCCCTTGCATTTGCGCCTGAGGGCCGAACCTTGTTGTTGGGCCGCGATTTGGGTGCGATTGCCGTATTGCAGCGCCGCTTGGTTGAAACCCAGCAATCCATGGAGCGCGATTACCTCAGGCTTCGCCATATTGAGGCGCGTTACCGCATCTTGTTCGATACCTCGAGCGACCCTGTGATGGTGGTCGACGCTATTTCGCAAAAAGTCACAGAAGCCAATGTGGCCGCCTTGGGCTTACTCAAAGACCACTCCAAGCGATTGGTCGGCAGAGACTTGATTGACTGCTTTGACCAGCAAAACCAAGACGAGGTCCAGTCCCTGTTGCGAATGGCCCATGCCACAGGGCGCATCGAGGTGTGCCGAGTCAAGCTACTGGGTACAGACCAAGACGTCACTCTGACCGTCACCGTATTTAGACAAGAGGGCGGCGCGCAATTCTTGGTGCGTTTTCTCCAAGCCGACCCCACAGGTGTGAGTCCTTTGGATACAGACCAAGCGCTGTTTGCAGAAGCCATGCAACGTGCGCCCGATGGTTTTGTCTTGACCGATAAAAACGGCCAAATTCGCTCAGTCAATACAGAATTCATGTCCATGGTCGGGGCGACTGCCCAGTCCCAAGTGCAAGGCCAAACCTTAGACCAATGGTTGGTGCGTGGTGGCGTGGATTGGGGCGTGCTCAGCACCAATTTGCGCCAACAATCTAGCGTCAAAGCCTTTGCCACCGACATCAGCAATATGTCTGGGTTAAACGTGGCGGTTGAAATCTCAGCCGTCGCCATTGCAGATAAAAGCCAAATGTTTGCCTTCTTTATCCGCGACATGACCAGAAGGCGTCAACAGGAAACACCGTCCTCCAGTGGCATGGCGGGCTCGGTAGCCGAATTGGCGCATTTGGTTGGGCGTATGCCGATGAAAGACATCGTCAACGAAACGACCGAGATGATCGAGCGGATGTGTATCCAGTCCGCCCTAGAGCTCACGCACAACAACCGCGCCTCTGCGGCAGAAATGTTGGGGCTATCGCGCCAAAGTCTGTACGTCAAATTACGCCGTTTTGGCATCATTGACGAGACAGAAGCTGAATAAAAGTGTAAACCCTAGTTGACATTTTGCGTTGTATTGCAAAAATGTCGAAATGGATCGCCCAGAACTCTCTACAGTCGCTGAGCTGTTAAAGCCCATCACCTGGTTCCCACCTATGTGGGCGTTCGCCTGTGGGGTCGTTTCCTCTAGCCAACCTCTGTCAGACAACTGGGGTTTGATTCTTTGGGGCGTTTTACTGGCGGGCCCTTTGGTCTGCGCCACAAGCCAAGCCGTCAACGATTGGTTTGATCGCCATGTCGACGCCATCAACGAACCCAACCGACCCATCCCCTCTGGACGTATGCCAGGCAAATGGGGTTTGTATATTGCCGTGGTTTGGACGGGCCTGTCCCTTCTGTGGGCTTGGCAACTCGGGCCTTGGGGTTTTGCTGCAAGCGGCTTAGGTTTGTTATTGGCCTGGGCCTATAGCGCGCCACCGATTCGTTTGAAAGCCAATGGTTGGTGGGGCAATTCTGCATGTGCACTCAGTTACGAAGGTTTGGCTTGGGTGACGGGCGCTGCCGTCATGTTGGGTGGCGCGATGCCATCCGAGGCCACGATTATTTTGGCTTTGTTATTTAGCTTAGGTGCCCACGGCATCATGACCTTGAATGATTTCAAAGCCGTAGAGGGCGACGCACAAATGGGTGTGCGCTCTTTGCCTGTGCAAATGGGTGTGACCAAAGCGGCGTGGACAGCCTGTGCCTTTATGTTGGGTGCGCAGTGGGCGGTTGTGGCTTTGTTGATGCAATGGGGTGCTAGCAATGCAGCTCTCGCAGTGCTGATGCTCAGTTTTGCCCAGTTGCCCTTGATGTTTAGGTTTATCCAACAACCGATTGAAAGAGCCTTGAGCGTGAGTGCATTTGGCGTGCCCCTATTTGTGAGCGGCATGATGGTGAGTGCTTGGTCATTAAGAGGACTGGAGGTGACTGCGTTATGAACACACTGCCCATGTTTAGCTGGTTACACATCGCGCGTCTTGGATTTATTCAAGCCTGCATGGGCGCCGTGGTGGTGGTGACTACCTCCACGCTCAACCGCATCATGGTGGTGGAGTTAGCGTTGCCTGCTTTGTTGCCAGGATTTTTAGTGGGCTTTCATTACCTCGTGCAAATGGTGCGCCCACGCATGGGCTTTGGTGCAGACCAAGGAAGACGCTGCACGCCTTGGATGATGGGTGGCATGACAGTGTTGGCTTTAGGCGGATTTTTAGCAAGCCTTGCCACGGTGTGGATGGGCACTGAACTCAGCCAAGGCATTGCGTTATCGGTGCTGGCATTTATGTTGATTGGATTTGGCGTCAGTGCTTGTGGCACGTCACTCTTGGTGTTGATGTCTAAGCGCGTTGCAGACGCTAGACGTGCACCAGCTGCCACTGTGGTGTGGATGATGATGATTCTGGGGTTTGCTGTTACAGCGATCACTGTGGGTAAGCAGTTAGAGCCTTACACCCCAGAGCGTTTGTTAGAGATCAGCGCAACGCTCAGCCTATTGGTCGTGGTCGTCACTGGTTTGTGTTTGTGGGGGTTAGAAGGGCATGCACAAAGCGCAGTGACAGACCATGTAGCTTCTAGCGCGTCTGCAGACGTGCAAAAACAAAGTTTCAAAGAAGCTTTGGCACACGTGTGGTCAGAACCCCAAGCCAAAGCATTCACCGTGTTTGTTTTCTTATCGATGTTGGCCTACAGCTCGCAAGATTTGGTGTTGGAGCCTTTTGCTGGGGCTTTGTTTGGTTTAACACCTGGCGAGACAACACAGTTGTCGGGCCTACACCATTCCGCGGTGTTGTGTGGCATGTTAGCTGTCGCCTTAGCAGGTAGTGCGCGTGTAGCAGGGCGTCTTGGTTCTATTCAAGCGTGGATGGTGGGGGGTTGTTTGGTCTCTGGTGTGGCCATGCTCGGTTTGTGCATTGCCGGTGCGATAGGGCCGCCTTGGCCACTCAAGCCCAATGTATTTTTATTGGGCGTTGCCAACGGTAGTTTTTCAATCGCCGCGATCGCCACCATGATGCGTCTCGCCACACAAGGTGGTGAAGCACGCGCAGGCACGCGCATGGGGTTGTGGGGTGCTGCGCAAGCGATGGCATTTGGACTCGGTGGTTTATTGGGTACAGCTGCAAGCGACATAGCCCATTATTTTTTAAGCGCACAGGGAACCGCGTATGCCTGTGTATTTGGTTTTGAGACAGTGATGTTTGTGATGTCAGCAGGTTGTGCGGTATGGGTAGGCCGATACGACCAAAAGAGCGCACCCATGCGCCAGTCACCCAAGGTAGTAGGTCTGACTAAGGAATTAAGCCATGAATACTGAAACATATGACGTGATCGTGATCGGTGGTGGTCCATCTGGTGCAACCGCAGCAGACGATCTGGCGAGTAAAGGCTGGAGCGTGTTGTTACTCGATCGCCAAGGTCGCACCAAGCCTTGTGGTGGCGCGATACCGCCTCGGTTGATCAAAGACTTCTTTATTCCCGACCATTTGCTCGTGGCAAAAGCACGCTGCGCGCGGATGATTTCACCGAAAGACAACAAGGTGGATATTCCGATTGAAAACGGATTCGTGGGCATGGTGAACCGTGACGCATTTGACGAGTGGTTGCGCGAAAGAGCCCACACGCATGGTGCCAAACGCATGCGTGGCTCTTTCGAAAAACTCACCCGCGACGATGATGGTGTGGCACGTATTCACATCACGACTCAAGCTGCAACACATGCAGGCCAGCCCACGCCACAACCAGAAACAACCAGCCTGCGCGCACGTTTTGTGGTCGGCGCAGATGGCGCGAAATCAGAAGTCGCACGTCACCATATTGAGGGAGCAGAACGTACCAAATATGTGTTTGCGTACCACGAGATTGTCAAAGCGCCCGCCGCACAGGCTGACTATGACCCCGACCGTTGCGATGTGTATTACCGCGGCACTTTGTCACCAGACTTTTACGGTTGGGTGTTCCCGCATGGCGACACCATGAGTATTGGTACTGGCAGTGCCGACAAAGGTTTTTCATTGCGCAGTGCAGTAGGGCGTTTGCGTGAAACTGCTGGACTGCATACAGCAGAAACCTTGCGTCGCGAAGGTGCACCCATTCCGATGAAGCCGCTTCCCAAATGGGACAACGGCAAAGACATTATTTTGGCGGGTGATGCGGCGGGTGTTGTGGCGCCTGCTTCGGGTGAAGGCATTTATTACGCCATGGCCTGTGGACGTATGGCGGCAGACTCAGTGCATGAAGCTTTGGAAACGGGCAATACAGCTTGCTTGAAAAAAGCGCGTAAAACATTCATGAAGCAACATGGAACCGTGTTTTGGGTGCTGGGCATCATGCAATACTTCTGGTATTCCAACGACCGTCGCCGCGAAAAATTCGTCACCATCTGTGAAGACAAAGATGTGCAACAACTTACTTTTGAGTCCTATATGAACAAAGTTTTGGTACGTAAAAAACCGATGGCACATGTTCGTATCTTCTTCAAAGACTTGGCGCATCTATTTGGACTGGCACCACGCACATGAATTTGTCTAATCGTTGGGTTGGCTTAGCTATCGCCTTTGCCTGCAGCTTTAGCGTTGCGGGTATTGGTGGTTCTTTGACCGATTTGGGTCCTTGGTACCAAGCGCTCAAACAGCCTGAATGGAAACCACCCGACGCCGCATTCGGGACCATTTGGTCGACTATCTTTACCTTGTGCGCTTTGAGTGGCTGGGGTGCTTGGCAATTGGCGCAATCACATGCGCAAAAAATCCGTATTGCCGTTCTTTTTGCAATCAATGGCGCGTTGAATGTTTTTTGGAGTTGGCTCTATTTCCATCTACACAGACCGGATTGGGCGTTGACGGAGCTCTATTTCCTATGGGGGTCTATCGCTTTGCTCATCATGGGGTTGTGGCGCATTTCCAAGATGTCTAGCATCATGCTCTTACCCTATTTGGCATGGGTGACTGCCGCTGGATTTTTAAACTTGGCAACCATTGAGTTGAATGGCCCATTTATCTAACAGGCAGATTGAGCGACACACTTCAATCGCTGAAATATTTACGCCTGGGCTGTCTGTAGCCAATCCAAAATTTGTTGCGCACACGCTTGCGGTTTTTCCTCATGTGCCAGATGGCCTAAGTCTGACAAAGACTGCAGCTGTGATTGTGTGATTTTCTGGTGCGATGTGACCGCATGGCCAAAAGGAATCGTCAAATCATGGGTGCCCGCTTGAATTAAAACGTGGCCTTTTAATTGCGAAAGTTGTTCAGGTAGTTTGCCTAAATTCCAGTAAGACATCATCTGCAGCACACCTTTGAGGTGAACGGGCGACTGCATCAGCACGCGGTAGAAAGAAATATCTTCTTCGCTCAAGTGAGAGCCTGTGCTCGATAAGATTTTGTGGATCACCAACTCTTTACTCATGTGCTTGGCAAATAACCAAGCGCTCATAGGGTTGAGCGCAATCAGTTTGGCGGAGACAGGAAACATCCAATTGGCAAGCCCTGGCAACGGCAGCCATGCGGGGTTCAGAGCGACTAAAGCGGGTGTAGGTAAGTTGGGTGTGTTGAGCAGAAGTTTGGCTGCCAAGCATGCGCCTGCAGAATGGCCCATCACTGCAGTAGGCCAAATATGGAGGGTGTCTAGCAGTTCACGCAACGATTTGGCCATGCCTTCAAAGGTGGCGCTAGATGTTTTAGGGATGCTGCTAAACGCATGCCCAGGCATATCCACCGCAATCAATCGGTAATGCTTTGATAAATAAGGCGCCATGCCGCGCCATGTATGGGTTGAAGAACCAAGGCCGTGCAATAAAAGCATTGGAGGCCCTTCACCAAATATTTGCACATGCCAACGCACATCAGAGGTTTGGATGAATTGGCTGTGTTGGCTATTTGGCCACTGATGCTTCAACGTCTCCCAAGGCATGGGCGGATACAAGGCGTTCAACATAGTTCGCTCAGTGTTTATCTTGCGTGGGCAAACTGCATCGCATCTGCCAACCGTTGCGATGCCACATAAGGCATGGGCAAATAGCGCGCTTGCATGACGCTAGCAAGTTCTTGAGCCTGACCTGTAGGCTGCAATGCCGTATCAATCCACAAGGACGAAAAGCCATGGTTTGACCATTGCTTAGCCCATTGCAAAGCATCTGCTTGCGCTTGGGTACGACCACCCACACCGTCGATCGTGACATTGGCTTTGCCATCACTCAGCATGACTAACAAGGGCGTGATGCCTTGTCGTTGCAAAGCTTGCGCTTGTTCTGTCGCATGTTTGAGAGCTAATGCAATGGGGGTTCCGCCACCGCCTGGCAGACCAGCGAGCGCTTTTTTCGCCCTCACCAGCGAGCGCGTGGCGGGTAACAAGGTTTGGGCTTGTGCACCGCGAAATGCGATCACACACACGCTGTCACGACGTGCATACGACTGTTGCAACAAAATTTCAACCGCACCCTTGGCCTCTGCCAAACGCGCGAGAGCTGCTGAGCCCGATGCATCCATCGCCACGATGATGCAAGAGGCGGCTTTGTGAGCAAACCGCTGGATATAAAAATCTTCTGTACGAATGGCAATTTTTTGACCAACGTGTTTGGTGCGCAGTTTTTGTTGGGGTGCTGCTGCACGCAATGTGGCCAACAAATGCAGCCGTGCACCTGAAGTAGGGCGCCCCAACCGTGGTGACAAAGGTCTGCCGCGTTGGCGCGACATTTGCGCTTGTCCGCTATTGCCGCTACTCGATTGCGGCTTGGTTTTAGAGGCGCCTAAAAGCAATTGGTCTAACAGATTGGGCGGCAGACTGGCCAAAGCGGCGGCCAATATCGTGTCTTCTAAAGACTCTGGCTCTGTTGTAGGTGGTGGAGGTGTGTCTTCTTGTGCCGCATCTTGTTCGGTATTGGACGCATCAGGCGGTGGAGGCGGCTCTGGTGGAGGTGCAGATTCTGCGTCTTGGTTGGAAGGCATACGCGTGGCGCGCGGCGAAAGCACCATCTGCGCGGCAATGCGCAAATCTTCTTCTTCCAAAAACTCTCGATCATGGATGGCTGCATGCACACATGCCAGACGCAACGCTAACAAAGGTGCGCGCATGCTATCAATGCCCAGCGCAAACGCCACTTCGCATAATGCGCGCATTTGCGCTTCTGTAGCTTGAATTTTGAGTAGCAAGGAGCGAACCTCTGCTAACTCGTGTGCTGAAAGCGCTTCAATCTTTTCTTGGCTCTTGGCGATATCGACCGCATCCATATCGATCCACAAGGCCAAACGTTCTTTGAGTTTGCTAGCGGCGCCTGTCTCGTCTTCTTGCGATTCATCCAGAGCCACCAAACCAAAACGGCTGGCGTGTGTGGCACCTATAGCAAGGGCATGCACCTGTCCTTGGTCGTGGGCCTGCAACAACAT
>CANBZB010000072.1 GCA_947373745.1 Burkholderiales bacterium
ATGATGCACCGTAGAAAACTTCTCTTATCTGGAATTTCTGTCACTGCTGCTAGCTTGGGTCTGGCTGGCTGTGCAGGTCCATCTGTTCAAGATTACGTCGATCAAAAACCTACGCTGGATCTGAGAACCTACTTCAATGGCACAGTAGATGCATGGGGTATGTTCGCGGACAGAAATGGCAAGGTCGTCAAGCGGTTCACCGTAGAGATGAAATGCCAGTGGAATAACGACCAAGGCATCTTAGACGAAGACTTTGTTTATTCGGATGGCAAAACAGAAAAACGTATTTGGAAACTCACAGACAAAGGTAATGGTTCTTTTACGGGAACTGCAGGCGACGTAGTCGGCATTGCTCAAGGCCAAGCCAAAGGCAATGCTTTTAATTGGAGCTATACCCTGGCCTTGCCTGTTGACGGATCCGTCTTGAATGTGCAGATGGATGACTGGATGTACTTGATGAACGACCGGGTCATGCTAAACAAAGCACGCATGACCAAGTTAGGGATTCACTTAGGTGACGTCACCTTGTCTTTCATGAAAAGAGCCTAAACATTTAATTATTTAGGCTTCGCGATGCGCTAATCAATTAGGATTTAGCGATAAAACGCGTATAGCGTTTTGACCCAAAATGGCTTGCTTGTCCGCATCGCTGAGGGTTGTAGTAGACATGACATGGCCCACCGGATCTTCTACCCATGGAATGGGATGATCGGTTCCAATCATGACCTGGCTAGCGCCAACTTGGGTCACTAAATGTTTGAGTGCCTCTGGCGTAAAAACCAAAGAATCAAAATAAATTTGGCGTAAATATTCTGTAGGTTTTTTACGCAACACAATGGTTGGATCGCAATTTTGCGGAGAAACAAAACAACTGCGATCCATACGTGGCGCATAAGAGCCTAAATACCCACCCCCGTGCGCTGCCAATATTTTTAATTTGGGCAATTTGTCAAAGACACCCTCGAATATTAATTTCTCTAAAGCAATGGTGGTATCGAGTGGATTGCCAATAGTATTCGAGAGCCAGCCATTTCCTTTAAAACGCTCTGCGAGTTGAGGAGTACTTTGGGGGTGGATAAACAAAGTAACACCCAACTCTTCGGCTTTCGCCAATACAGGTCTGAATTTAGCTTGCGAAAAATCTTGGCCCATAACCGAACCACCAATTGCGGCTCCACTCAATCCCAACTTTTTGACAGCAAACTCAAGCTGTTGAACCGCCAAATCAGGAAATTGCATGGCCAAAGATGCGAAAGCCGCAAAGCGCTCTGGCTTTGATGCAATTAACTCCGCAAATTTTTCGTTATTGATCTTGCAAATGGCTTCTGCCGTTTCACGGTCTTTGCCATACCAAAAGGGATTGATGCTGAGCACCTGCATATCAATGCCCAACTCGTCCATTTGCTTAAGCCGGTTGTCAAGAACAATGAAATGGTCTGGCACACCTTTGACGGGTGGCAACACACTGGTTGCATCTTTACCCATAAGGTCTAGCGCGTCTTGAAAATAACAATGCGCATGGGCATCTACCGTCTTCACGCGTTTACCTTTGATGGTGGTAAATCGTCTTGGCGTGGATGTTTGAGCCATCGCATGGTCAAGCATTCCGCAGCTACAAAACATCAGACCGCCTAAAGCCCCTGCATTTTTTAAAAAATTTCTTCTTGCATTCATATTTGTCTCCTTAAGTTTTGATTGGTATGGATTCACTCTGTAAACTTCAACTCCTAGGGCATGTTAGCTGATGCAAAACTTATCAGAATTGCTCTCTTAAATTAAGGAAGAGATATGGCCTTTACCTCTCAATTCATGCGCCGTGCTGCATTTATTTTTGCGTGCTTCACAGGGGGCACATCGGTGTTGATCGCGGCCTATTCAGCCCATGTTCCAGGACTAGAAGAATCTTCTTTGCGCTCGGTGAATTCTGCTATCCAAATGATGCAATTTCACGCTTTAGCATTACTCGTACTGGCGTGGACTGCGAAGAATTTCAAAACCAACTGGACTCTGGCTATCAGCGGGATATTTTTTGCAACTGGTATTGTGCTTTTTAGTTTCAATATCGCCCTCCATCAACTTGCTGGTATGGGTGCATTCAGGCCTCTGATACCTTTCGGAGGGATGGCCTTTGTATTGGGCTGGGTAGCTGCAGCGATCTCTGGATTTAGCAAATCTAGTTAAGCGTGCAAGATTTCTTTCACTTGGCTACGCAAGAACCCACACAAAGGGGCCTCTCGTCGAGACCTTAGAGACACCCAACCGAACTTTGCTCCAGCGTTGAGTGCTGGTGACATTTTGAGTTCGACCAAATCTGGCGCCAACGACCTAACAGCGACCACAATTGCATCAGTGGAGCGGACAACATCTAGCAAACTCGATATTTCCTCGCAGCGCAAATTCACCATCACGTCTGGATGTGCATCTGGTCCATACCTGTCAACAAGAATACGGGCGACTTCATCACTCAAAGGTGTTGACGCTACGGAATACTCTTGAACCATGTTCAGAGTTACCTGTCGTACCTTAGCAAGCGGATGCCCTTTTCGACACATAAAAGCGCCTGGCAGTTCACAGAGGTTTTCAACAATCAGGTCATTGGCTGGGCTGAGTGAGCGGGTATCCAATACCAAGGCATCCACACTACGATCACGCAAGGCTTGCACCAGCGCTGCTGTGCTGCCTCTTGAAATTTGCAGGTAAGCCTTTGGGTATTCTGACGCCATGAAGGCTAGCAAGGGCGTCATCAGCAAAGCACCAGGCCCAGAACCCAAACCCAGCGTGACGGACCCCGATTGACCCCCGAGTAGCTGCTGACCACTTTGTTTCAAATTGTTAGCGCCATCTACCAACTCCCGTGCTTGGCCCAATATGTGACGCCCAAAAGGGGTTAGCTCGCTTTTACGACCGATGCGATCGAACAAATGTTGCCCCAACTCGTCCTCCAGGGACTGAATGCTTCTGCTCAAAGCAGGCTGGGTCAAATGAAGCTTTATAGATGCCTTGCTAAAAGAACCAAGGCTAGCTAACTCCAAGAAATGCCGCAGTTGCACCAAAGTCATGGAAACTCCTATCTATGCACATAAATTATAGTTAATTAAATAATTATGCATTGGACATCATGCATTTTGCTTCTTACTATTCATCCATCTTTTAGGAGAACCTCGCCATGCCCTTTCCACGCCACTTGTTTGCTAGTCTGATCACCGCTATCTGCGGCCTTGTTTCAACCGCACCAGCTTGGGCAGACGCCTACCCAAGCAAAGCAGTTTCACTTATGGTGCCTTATCCAGCGGGCGGCTTGTCCGATGTGATTGCACGCACCGTCAACAACACGCTGTCGAAAAACTTTGGGCAACCGGTCATCGTGGAGAACTTGGGCGGAGCCAGTGGCTCCATCGCAGCGCAAAAAGTTTTGAATGCTCCATCCGATGGTCAGATCATTTTTCAAGGCTCTCCTAACGAGCTCATCCTGGCTCCATTGGCTATATCAGCAGTCAAATTCAAAAGCGAAGACTTTCGTTTGGTGCAAATGATTGCCACTGCTCAAATTGGTTTTTTGGCGCGCAAAGACTTGCCCGTCAACAACGTAGATGAGTTTTTAGATTACGCACGTAAAGAAGCGCAAGCTGGACGTCCCATCACCTATGCCAGCGTTGGCCCCGGCTCCTTCTATCACCTTCTGGGTGAGCACCTATCCAAAATTACGAACATCCCAATGACACACGTGCCCTACAAAGGCTCGGCACCTGCCAACCAAGATTTACTTGGTAGTCAAGTTGATATTTTCTTGGCGCCATTTGGCAAGTCATACGAAGAATTACAAAAGCAAGGCAAGCTCAAAGTGTTGGCAATGTTGAACAGCGAGCGCTTAGAGTCGGTCAAAGACTATCCCGCCATTACAGAGAGCAAGTCATTGAAGAACTTCACCTTCAATATTTGGACAGGCTACTTTGTCAAGAAAGACACGCCAGAGCCTATTGTTCAAGTCATTTACAAAGCAATTACCGACTCTTTGACTGACCCTGCAGTGCGTAGCGGCTTAGAAGCCAACAGCCAATTGGTGGCCAAACCTTTGTCACTCCAAGCCGTGGGCAAAGCCTATACCGATGGAACTGCACAGTTTCGCGCCATTGCTAAATCTATCAATTTACAACCTCAATAACATGACTTATTTAGGTGATGCATTGACTGCACGGGTCGGTGAATTCATTCAACTCAGACGTGATATCCACCGTCACCCTGAGCTTGCATTTGAAGAACACCGCACGTCTGACCTCGTCGCTTCTAAACTTGAGGCTTGGGGCTACAGCGTGCACCGTGGCCTAGGTGGCACTGGTGTAGTCGGAACCCTAAAACGCGGCAACTCCAGCAGGAGCTTAGGTCTGCGCGCGGACATGGATGCCTTACCTATCCATGAGAGAACTGGGCTTGATTGGGCTAGCCGTACACCAGGTTTGATGCACGCTTGTGGACATGATGGCCATACTGCGATGTTGCTAGCGGCTGCACAGGCCTTGGCACAAGAAGATGCTATCAATGGAAATCTACATCTGATTTTCCAACCTGCGGAAGAAGGCGGAGGCGGTGCAGTGCGCATGATGCAGGATGGCTTGTTCAATCTCTTTCCCTGCGATGCTATTTTTGCGATGCACAACATGCCCGGAATTCCTGCAGGCCATTTTGTATTTCGGGATGGCCCTGCAATGGCTTCGAGCGATTACGTCACGATTCGTGTGCAAGGCATCGGCGGCCACGGTGCTATGCCCCACCGCTGCGCGGACCCATTGGTAGCAGCGTCGTCGATTGTCTTGGCTTTACAAACTGTGGTCTCGCGTAATGTTGATCCACTAGAGACAGCTGTTGTGACTGTTGGCGCCATGCAGGCCGGTCAGGCCAACAATGTCATTCCTGCATCCGCCAGTTTAGAACTCAGCGTTCGCGCTCTGACTCCAGACATTCGTCGATTACTTGAAAAGCGCATCAAAGCTTTGGTAGCAGCGCAAGCGGAGAGTTTTGGTGTGACAGCGGAAATCGATTGGAAACCTGGCTATTGCGTACTGGTCAATGCGGTGCAAGAAACCAACTTTGCAAGGCAAGTCGCTTTGGATATGGTGGGAGCAGACAAAGTCACGCTGCATGGACCGGCCTTAACAGGAAGCGAAGATTTTGCGTTCATGCTCGAGAAAGTGCCTGGCAGTTACTTATTGATAGGTAACGGCGATGGCGACACTGCCGGTGCATGCATGGTCCACAACCCAGGATACGACTTCAACGATGACAACATCGTTGTTGGTGCAACTTATTGGGTGAATTTAGCAAAGACTTTCTTACACACGCATGCGCAACATATGCCAGCACAAGAGCTTGCATGCATGTTGTAACTTAACTTCAAACCTTCAAGTTTCGAAAGACCTCAATCATGAAAACAATCGCAATCGTTGGTGGCGGTATTACCGGTGTTACAACTGCATACGCGCTAGCAAAACGGGGTTTCACGGTGACCTTATTTGAGCGGCACCGCTACGCAGCCATGGAAACTTCATTTGCGAATGGCGGTCAATTATCGGCATCAAACGCGGAGGTTTGGACCCATTGGTCAACGATATTAAAAGGCATGAAGTGGATGCTAAAAAAGGATGCGCCACTGTTGGTCAATCCCAAACCAAGTTGGCACAAATTCGCATGGTTTGCTGAATTCATAGCAGCTATGCCTTCTTATGAAAAAAATACAATTGAGACTGCGCGTTTAGCGGTTGCTGCACGCGAACACCTGTTTGCATGGGCCGATGCTGAGGGCATAGATTTCGATCTTAAAAAGCAAGGCATCCTGCATATCTACCGTGATAAAAAGGGCTTTGATCACGCTGAAAAAGTATCGCAACTGTTAGCTGAAGGTGGTCTACCCCGCCACGCGGTGACACCTCAAGAAATGAAAGCCATCGAACCCACCTTGGCAGGCAACTATTACGGTGGTTACTTTACGGAAAGCGACTCCACAGGCGACATACACAAGTTTTCCAATGGCCTAGCCAATGCTCTTGAACGCTTGGGTGTCAGAACGCTCTATGACCAAGACGTTATCTCAGTCAACAGCAACAATTCACAAGCCGTTATCACCGTGAAGGAACAAGATGCAAAACCCTCAGTACATGTGTTTGACGGCGTCGTTATTTGCGCCGGTGTAGCTAGCAAGCAATTTGCAGCTCAACTGGGTGACAGGGTCAACATTTATCCAGTCAAAGGTTATTCCATCACAGTGAATCTTCTTGATGCAGACAGTCAAGCCGGCGCCCCCAATGTGAGCCTGTTAGATGATGAAACGAAGTTAGTCACAAGTCGTTTAGGTGTTGATCGCTTCCGTGTTGCAGGTACTGCAGAGTTCAATGGCTACAACAAAGACATCAGAGCGGATCGGATTCAACCTTTAGTGCAATGGGTACAACAATGCTTTCCTAAAATAAACACACGGTCCGTTGTACCTTGGGCTGGCTTGCGCCCCATGATGCCCAATATGATGCCCAGAGTTGGTAAGGGCAATGCAAACAACGTGTTCTACAACACAGGTCATGGACATTTGGGCTGGACGCTGTCAGCAGTAACAGCCGATATGGTTGCTGAAATAATGGCGTCACCAGCCAATGCCGCGCGCACACTTACACCCGTATTGGTGTGACAGTCGCCTCCTCTACCAAGGTATTTCAGCACCTTTGTAATCAACAAAATAAGCACCCGACTTGGGGCGTAGAGTTTTCATAGCCGAAAGCATTCCAAGAACTGCGTCATGCGGCTCCAAAATATGGCTCTGGGAGCTTACAAAAGGGTGGGAAAGCTTGGACCTCACTGTGCCAGGCTGAAGAGCGACTACGCGCAGATTGGTATTTTTACGTTGTAGCTCTAAAGCTGCAGTCTGCAACATCATATTCAGTGCTGCTTTCGAAGCCCGGTATCCATACCATCCTCCTTTTTGGTTATCCGTAATACTTCCCACACGCGCTGAGAGCTTTGCATATATTGAGGCGCCTTTGGCTAAAGACGGAGCGAAGTAACGCATCACCATAGCTGGACCAACAGTATTTACGCGAAAGGCATCCATTAGATGATCCGCATTCAAATTGTTGAGTGACTTTTCAGGACCAACACCATTCATTTCTAACGCTCCTGTTGCGTCAATGATGATGTCATAGGGGCCATTGGCACTTGATAAAGAGGATTGCAAGCGAATAGATTCGGAATCCAATAGATCAAAGCTGCCGTGAGATTCCCGTGACACAGCTTCTACATGGATGCAGCTAGAGTCTGAGCGAAAGGCTTCTGCAAATGCACGACCGATTCCACCGCTTGCACCGATAACAAGTGCTTTGAAATGGCCTGATGCGAAGAGTGGGTAATCGTTAAAAGAGGTTGTCATTGCAAACTTGGTGATTGGGTCAAAGGTCAATCTAACAGCAAAAACATATTCTCCCTACACTTCAATAAAATTTATACACTTAGTTATTCATAACTTACGCAAACGGCGTCGACTACAAAAGCCAAGATTCTCTAAATGAAGCCCTCTGCAACTTTTAAAGGTAACAAACAAAGCCTGCCTAGCAAGCCATGCAAAACATGTGGTCGAGATATGACTTGGCGCAAGGCTTGGGCTAAGAATTGGGATCAGGTGCTTTATTGCTCCAATGCTTGTCGTAAAAACAAGACGGCTGATAATTAAATATGCGCTATGCCCTAGTTTGGTTCAAGCGCGACTTACGCTGGCAAGATCACGCGGCGCTTGCTCAGGCATCCAAAAACGGGCCTGTGCGTTGTATTTATGCGATTGAGCCTGAACTTTGGTTGCAACCGGACTGTGCACTTCAACATTTTGAATTCATACGTGAATCCCTATCTGAACTGGATTCCTATTTACGTGCGCAAGGAGGTTGCCTTGAAATACATACCGGCGAGATCACAGAAATATTGACCCGTATAAGGGAAGAAGCCCCTTTTTCGGAACTCTATTCGCATGAAGAAACGGGCAATGGATTTACGTATGCACGTGATTTGAAAGTAGCCTCTTGGTGCCAGACACATCAAGTCACTTGGAACGAATTTGCACAGTTTGGTGTTGTGCGTAGACTTAAAAATCGCGATTTATGGAAGAAGGAATGGGAGAGACATATGTCCTTACCTGTTCAAAAAACAGCATCGCTGACGTTTTGGAATAAGCCTTCTCCTCAATCCCTTGTGGTTTTGGCCCCCGAGCACTTAAGACACAACCCACCACTGAGGCAGCATGGCGGACGCTCACTGGCATTGGCCACCCTGCGCAACTTCTTAAATGCACGCAGCATTGGTTATCGTGGCGGAATCTCTTCCCCTCTCACTGCCCCAGATGCTTGTTCGCGAATTTCTGTTTACCTCACGTATGGTTGCATCAGCATGCGCGAAGTGGTTCAAGCGACTAGAGTTCATCTAGAACAACTTCCGCCGCAGGCTCGTCGACATCGTGCTGGCTTGACTGCATTTATCAGTCGCCTGTATTGGCATTGCCATTTCATTCAAAAATTAGAAAGCGAGCCTGAGATTGAATGGCGCAATATGCATCGTGGATATGACAACCTGCGCGAACAAGACTTTAGCCAAGAGCACTTCGATGCACTAAAGGAGGCCCGAACCGGTTGGCCCATGGTGGACGCATGCGTCCGCATGTTGCGAGAAACAGGTTGGCTTAACTTTCGCATGCGCGCCATGTTGGTATCTGTTGCCGCCTATCCCCTGTGGCTGCATTGGCGACCAGTAGGTGAATGGCTAGCGACTCAATTCTTAGACTACGAACCAGGCATTCACTGGAGTCAGATGCAAATGCAGTCTGGAACTACTGGCATCAACACCACGCGGGTGTACAACCCTATCAAACAGGCGCAAGACCAAGACCCTAAAGGCATATTTGTTCGTAGTTGGCTCCCAGCTATGCGTAATGTTCCAGACAGTTGGATTTTCGAACCTTGGAAAATGCCCGCCAATTTGCAGCAAGCCTCAACTGAAAGAAGTAAAACTGTCATAGCCATTCCAGTTGTTGACCTTGCCCTTGCAACACGGGAATCAAAAGATAAGCTGCATGCACTTCGTCAAACACAAGCGGTACGTGTTGGGAAAGAAGCCGTTGTCGACAAACATGCCTCTCGAAAAACCCTTCGCCAGCCCCTTAAAGGCAAATCAGCTAAATTTGTACCTAAGCAGCAACTGGGATTTAATTTTTAATGCTACAAAAAAAATCAACAGCCACACGCACCGAACTCTCGCAGGGTGACATTTCCGCTGTTATTCAAATGGCATGGGAAGACAGAACAACTTTCGAAACCATCCAAGAACGCATCGGAGTCAGCGAATCCGAAGTTATCAAAATCATGCGCGCAGAACTCCAGCCAGATTCTTTTAAGCTATGGCGAAAGAGAATGAAAGGCAGAGCCACCAAACACCGTGCTCTGCGTTCGGCTGAAATGAAATTCTCCGACCATGCTGTTGCCGACCACCGACGCGCGAATTGTTAAACCTGCAACAGACTCAAGATTGGAGTTTTTATGGACAACGACCCAAGATGCTGCGGTACAGGCACATGCATTATCAATTCCGAAGGAATTTGCTGGTGCGGGCAAGTGTGGGATGGTGAAAAAATGTGTATGCCTAAACTCAGGAGTGAAAGTATGAAATCTATTTATGACTTTAAAGCCAAGTCTATCGGTGGGGCTGAAATACCTCTTTCAAATTATTCCGATAGGGTTTTACTTGTGGTGAACACTGCAAGTCAATGTGGATTCACACCGCAATTTAAAGGCCTTGAAAATCTCCATACAACTCTTAACTCCAAGGGTCTAGTGGTTCTTGGTTTTCCCTGCAATCAATTTGGAAGCCAAGACCCAGGCAGTAACGCAGACATTGAAATTTTTTGTCAAAGTAACTATGGCGTGAGCTTTCAGATGATGGAGAAGGTAGACGTCAATGGCCCAAACGCCCACCCACTCTATGCTTGGCTTAAAGAAGAAGCACCCGGCATCTTGGGTAGTGAAGGTATCAAATGGAACTTCACTAAGTTTCTTGTTGGTCGTAATGGGCAAGTCATTAAGCGGTATGCACCACAAGACAATCCGGAAAGCATTGCAAAAGATATAGAGACGGCATTGGCTGCATCTTAAAAATTTTGATCGTTTCATCTATTTACGGTAAGCCAAGCTACTATGACAACGCCTTCTCCAACAGCAAAGTTTCTTGGTTATGCCGGCTTAATTCCTTTCATGGCGCTTTCTGCGTTCTTATTACTCCTACCCTCTTCACCTCACAAAGAAATTGCTTTTCTTAGTCTGCTTGCTTACGGTGCAACAATCGTTAGCTTTTTAGGCGCCATTCATTGGGGATTTGTAATGCAACAAGTCGCCCCTGATAGGCTGCTCTTGCTATGGGGTATCGCTCCCAGTTTATTGGGCTGGATGAGTTTACTGATAGGCTCATCAAATGGTTTATTGCTTCTAACGGCAACACTTTGTCTATGTTTTTTAATAGATTACAGAACCTATCCAAAATTTGGGCTTGTCCAATGGTTATCTATGCGATTTATATTGACTGTAGTGGCGAGTATGTCGTTAGCTTTAACTGCAATTTTCGTTTGAATCGTCACTCTACCTGCCTTCGCGCAAAGTAAGCCTTCCAGCATGCAAGAACTAACGCCCCGATACTCTGAAATCAGCGATATCAAACCTTCAGTCCATAAAAGAGGATTTTGTTTATTGGATGCGGCAAGAGTTATCCAATGGACAGATTGTTCAAAAGAAGAGCTACATGACCTGTCCACAGATTGGAATGACCTGCCGATCGACAAATATCTCAAAGACGGTGGTCATTACCGTAGCCGCCGCCACAGTAGTTTTATTTTTGAAAACAATTCAGTCACACAAGTGCCACACCGCGCTCATTGGCAATCCGTGGACTACAACGCGCTTCACGGGGGAATTGAACGGTGGTTTGAACCTGTGCTTGCAACCACAACTATCAAACCTGCTTGGTACAAAATCTTATACAAAATGGCTTGTATAGCGGGCGAATTACATGGAGATATCTCTACTAAGTGGTGTATCGAGGCCCATCAATTCCGTATTGACACAACAGATGGAATTGGACGCCCAACCCCTGAGGGCGCACATCGCGATGGTGTAAATTTTGTAGCTGTCTTTATGGTCGACCGTAAAGATATTAAGGGTGGAGAAACACGCGTCTTTGATGCAAATGGGCCCTGTGGCGAAAGATTTACCCTTAACGAACCTTGGTCACTATTACTGTTAGACGATACACGCGTGATTCACGAAAGTACGCCAATTCAGCCTTTAAAAACATCAGGCTATCGTGACACCTTGGTTCTGACATTGAGAGAAAATTATTTTCAAAATCCTACAGTGTGAGGTTTTTTAGCCGCCGAAGGAAAATTTATGAAAACACACAGATTTTCACTTCCAAGTCGCCTTACTCTTGCC
>CANBZB010000073.1 GCA_947373745.1 Burkholderiales bacterium
GCAGAAATCGCCGACAAGGTGGTGCGCGAAATCGCCTCGCGCTTGAAGTTTTTAAACGATGTGGGCTTGAACTACCTAAGCCTTGACCGCAGTGCAGACACCTTGTCTGGCGGAGAGGCGCAACGCATCCGCTTGGCCTCGCAAATTGGTTCTGGTTTGACTGGTGTGATGTATGTCTTGGACGAACCCAGCATCGGCTTACACCAACGCGACAACGACCGCTTGATCGACACCCTCAAGCATTTGCGCGACATTGGCAACAGCGTATTGGTGGTTGAGCATGACGAAGACATGATCCGTGCAGCTGATTTCTGTGTCGACATGGGCCCAGGTGCCGGCGTGCATGGCGGTCGGGTGATGGCGCAGGGTACACCTGCTGAAATCGAGGCTAATCCGCAATCATTGACGGGACGCTATCTTGCACAAAGTCTGCGCATTGAAGTGCCACGCAAACGCAATGGCTTTTGGCAAGTGCCTACCGAGGAGCTTGCGGCACAGCGCCTGCTGAACAAACAAGCACCCGCGCATCAAGTCATTCGCATCCAAGGGGCGCGCGGCAACAACTTGCAAAGCGTGACGGCGGACTTTCCCGTGGGATTACTCACTTGCGTCACCGGTGTGTCGGGTTCTGGCAAATCAACCTTGGTCAACGACACCCTGTACAAAGCGGCAGCCCACACCATCCATCGCGCGCACGACGAACCTGCTGCGCATGACGAGATCTCTGGCCTCGATTACTTCGACAAAGTGATCAACGTCGACCAATCCCCGATTGGCCGCACGCCGCGTAGCAACCCTGCGACTTACACAGGCTTGTTCACCCCTATTCGCGAATTGATGGCAGATGTACCAGCAGCACGTGAGCGCGGCTACGGTCCTGGGCGCTTTAGCTTTAATGTGCCCGCCAGTTCAGGCGGTGGCAGATGCGAAGCATGTCAAGGCGACGGCATGGTGAAAGTAGAAATGCACTTCTTGCCCGATGTCTATGTGGCATGTGATGTCTGCAACGGACTGCGCTACAACCATGAGACCTTGGGTGTGCTCTACAAAGGCAAGAACATCGCGCAGATTTTGGATCTGACGGTGGAAGCAGCATTGACGTTCTTCAACGCCGTCCCCAATATCGCCCGCAAGCTACAAACATTGATGGATGTGGGTCTCTCGTATTTGCAACTGGGGCAAGCCGCTACCACCTTATCTGGCGGTGAAGCGCAACGCGTGAAACTAGCTTTGGAATTGAGCAAACGCGATACGGGCCGCACGCTCTACATCTTGGACGAACCCACAACGGGTCTGCACTTTGCTGATATCGCTTTGCTACTCAAAGTCTTGCAGCACTTGCGCGACGCGGGCAACACCATCGTCATCATTGAACACAACCTCGACGTCATCAAAACGGCTGACTGGTTGATCGACATGGGGCCAGAGGGCGGCTCAGGTGGCGGCCAGGTCGTAGGCGTTGGAACCCCCGAGCAGTTGGCGGAGAACCCCGCGAGTTTTACGGGACGGTATTTGAAGCGCTTGTTGGCGTAATTGGCGCGACTATGCAGTTCTCGCCAACTGCAATGTCTCGCGCGTTTGGATCGCCACTTTTCTAGCAGCAGCCGTAAAGTCTTTTCCCTTTGAGGCATACAAAATCGCGCGCGACGAACTGACGATGATGGGGCCGGTAGTCTCACGACCCGTCGCAGTCATTTTTTGACGCAAACCTGCTTTTACCGTGGCGACTGCGTCACCACCTTGTGCCCCAACCCCAGGGATTAACAAAGGCAAGGTGGGCGCCAATTCACGTACGCGTTCGATTTCTTCAGGGTAGGTCGCACCCACCACCAAGCCCAATTGCCCATTCAAATTCCAAGGGCCTTGTGCCAAGCCCGCGATGTGCTCGTACATCTTGGGTTGACCAGCAACCGAAGCTAAGCGTTGGTTTTGTAAATCGTCTCCCCCAGGGTTGGAAGTGCGGCACAACAAAAATGCTCCTTTGTCGTAGTGTTTCAAATACGGCTGCACCGAATCAAAACCCATAAAGGGTGAGAGCGTCACAGCATCTGCGCCATAGCGCTCAAAAGCTTCCATCGCATATTGCTCTGCCGTGGATCCGATATCGCCACGCTTGGCGTCCAAAATGATCGGCACTTGGGGCGCTACGCGTCGGATGTGTTCCATCAAACGCTCTAACTGCCCTTCTGCGCGATGCGCAGCAAAGTAAGCGATCTGGGGCTTGAATGCAATCGCCAAATCGGCTGTGGCGTCTACGATGGCCGCACAAAAATCGTAGATTTTGTTGGCGTCGCCGTGGATGTGTTCTGGAAAACGTGAGGGCTCGGGATCCAAGCCAACACACAGCAAACTGGCGTTATGTTGCTCCGCTGTGCGCAGCATGGTGATGAAGTTCATAGCGTGATTTTAGGAGGCCTTACCATTGCCGCCATGCCCGTACTCCCGAGCCTGACAAGGCAACAACTTTGGACCCTGATCACCTTGACCTTGGTGTGGGGCTTTAACTGGCCCATCATGAAGATGGGCGTGACTGGCTATCTACCTCTGACCTTTCGCAGTTTGTCTATGTGGGCTGGGTTGCCGCTGCTGGGGTTAGCGCTGTTTTTTCTGAAAGTTCCATTTCGTATTCCACGCACGTATTGGCGTGAACTATTCATCCTGTCGCTATTTAATATGTTTGTTTGGCATGTGCTGGTAGTGCTCGCAGTTCCCATGCTCTCCAGTGGGCGGGCCGCGATTTTGGGCTACACCATGCCGATTTTTTCTGCGGTTTGGGGCGTGTTGTGGTTTCAGGCCCCGTTGCGTTTGCGCATGTGGGCCGGCGTCGCGGCGGCATCACTAGGGGTTTTGTTGTTGCTTTGGAATGAACTTACGCACTTCGCTGGGCAACCACTTGCCGTAGGTATGGTGTTGGTTTCAGCAGCGGCATGGGCTTACGGAACGCAGCGCTTGCGCAATACGTCTATCCCTGTGCCGACCCTCACGATTGCGTTTTGGATGACGGGGCTCACCACTGTGTTGATGACCACCATGGCGACCATTTTTGAGCACAGCCAATGGCGTATGCCGCCAGAACAGACGCTCTGGTCGATTGCCTACAACGCGGTAGGCGTGTTTGCCTTTGCGCAATCGGCTTGGCTGACGCTGGCGCGCGGCCTGCCGCCTGTGGCGTCGACTCTGAGCGTGATGTTCATTCCTGTGCTGGGTGTATTTGCAGGCGCTATTTGGCTAGGCGAAGTCTTGCATTGGCAAGACTGGGCCGCGGTCGCGTTGATGGTGGTGGCAATTGCTTCGGTCTTATGGCCAGAACGCCAAGTTACCGAAGCCTAGCGCTAAATATGTTTTAAAGCTGCGTCGTGTTGAGCGTCGCCATCGCCAAACACGCATCCGCCCACAACTTGGCTTTTTCTGGCAAGTTACGCAACACATAAGCGGGGTGGTAGGTAACGACCACGGGCGTATTGCCCAAGCGATGCACTTGACCACGCAATTTGCCAAGTGGAATGGCCTCTACTTTGTCAATACTGTTACGCAACAAGGCCTGCGCCGCAAAGCGTCCCATTGCCAAAATGATTTTGGGTTGCAACAAAGCGATTTGGCGCTCCAAATAAGGCATGCACTGCGCGACTTCCTCTGGTGCAGGGTTGCGGTTACCGGGCGGGCGGCACTTGAGCACATTGGTGACGAAGATGCTTTGCGCTGGCTTAGGTGCATTTAAGAATTCGCCAGTACGTGAGAGTTGCATCGCACGCAACATATTGTCGAGAAGCTGACCCGCTTGCCCGACAAAAGGCTCGCCTTCGGCGTCCTCATTTTCTCCAGGGGCTTCGCCGACGATGAGCCAATCGACAGGCTGAATTTCGTTTTTGGTGTCTGGGGTTGACACATGAGAACCCGTGCCAAAAACGACATTGCGCCTAGATGTGCATAAGCCACAGGCTTGGCAACTGGTGACAGCTTCGCGCAGGCCTAGCCAATCTAGATTGTTTGCGGTTTGTGTGATGACTTCAAAGTCTGTTGGCTTGACTGCGACCGTTGCTGTAGCGTTGACTGCAGCTTGATAAGCCGTTGTTGTTTGGGATTTTTTTGTTTGTATGGTTGATGGGCCAGCATTGTGAATTTCTGGCGCTTGTTCGATGGGCGTCCACACCCGCACACCCATCTCCGCGAGCATGGCGCGTTGGCGTTTATCTAGTTGCAAGGTGTCTGACATAAGACGTATTGTGACAAGCGCTTTACTTAGAGTTGCAAAGACATCACCACCGCGTGTTCGCGTTGGCCTGCTTGCAAGGGGTAATAATTTTTGCGCTCGCCTACACGCCTAAAACCATACCGTTCATACACATGGATGGCGCGCTGATTGCTGGCACGCACTTCTAGCCACAAGCATGGGGCGTCTTGCCCGCGCGACCAAATGCTAAGGGCATCCAACATCATCACACCCCAACCCTGACGCTGATAGGCTGGGTCAACCGTGATGTTGAGCAAATGCACTTCCTGCACGCCCAGCATGGCCACAAAGTAGCCCAGCAAACTGTCCTCACCCCATAACGTGATGACTTGGTAGCCCGCTTTATACGAGTCAACAAAATTAACGCGCGTCCATGGATGGCTGTACGCACGCTGTTCGATGTGCACCACGTCATCCAGCCGCGCAAGATCAAGCGGCTCCAAGCGGGCTTCTGGTTTGAGAACGGCACTCATGTAGAAATTGTCGTAGCAAGTTTGATTTGCTCGCGCTCTTGCGTGGTTTGCGCGACTTTGTCGCGGATATAGACGGGCAGTGCATCCTCTGGTGGCACAGCTAAGCCTTGCTCGCATGCGAGTGGGCTTAAGCGCAACAAGGCTTGCGCGGTTGGCATGGCGTGCATATGTTTGCTTGCGAGTGCTGTTGGCCATCGTGTTGAGAATGCGTCCCACGCATTTCCAACCGTTGTGAAGTCGAGATCTTTCCATGGAGTTGGCACGCAGATGTCTTCAGGGGCGTTCACTGAAGGCGCTTGTACGCATTGCCAACCTGATCGCCACGCGTAAGCTGCGGTATAGACCTGATCCATACGCGCATCCATGGCCACAAAAAATCTTTGCGCTTCTTCGGGCGGTTGTTCTGGCTGTTGTTGCGTTTGTTGCTGCTGTTGTTGCGCGTTTTGATACCGCGCGTCTTCAGCTACCGCCATCAAGGTGTCGATAGGCAAAACAGGCACACCTGCACCAAATGCCAGCCCTTGCGCCACAGAACACGCTGTGCGCAAGCCTGTGAATGATCCTGGGCCCTTACCAAACACGACCGCCGTGAGGTCTGTGAACCGTATTTGCGCGTCCTCCATCAATCGCACGATCTCTGGCAAAACCAGTTGCGATGACTTCGCACCTCCTGCAGACGTGTGGGCCCACACCACAGACGTATCGCCATGCGAAGCGGCTAACGCGAGGGAAAGCATGTCGGTACTGGTCTCGATCGCCAGCCATTTATAAGTATGCATAAGCCTAGATTATTACGGCTGTGATAATTTGGCCATGCATATGCGCTTCATCACGGTTGTTTTTGTTTGGCTGATTAGTAGCTTGCCCGTGGTATGTGCGCACAATTTAAAGCTACCGGCTCCGGTGACTGCTGCATTACAACGCGCCAAAGTGCCTGTGGATGCATTGCATGTTGTCATCATGGAGACCAACGGCTCACAAAAAACTTCCGCCGTTTTGAGCCATGAGGCTACAAGCTCTATCAACCCCGCGTCATTGAGCAAACTCGCAACTACCATCGCAGCACTGGATTTGCTCGGCCCCACATTTGTCTGGCGCACGCCTGTGTATATCGATGGCCCTCTTCGCGATGGTGTGTTGCAAGGCAATGTCTATGTGCGTGGCACTGGCGATCCGCGTTTGGTGGTGGAACGGATATGGCTTTTGATGCGGCGCTTGCAAGGCTTAGGCATTCAGAAAATTCAAGGCGATATCGTGCTCGATAGAAGCGCATTTGATTTACCCGAGCGCAACCCTGCGAGTTTTGATGGTGAACCTTTGCGCCCCTACAACGCGGCCCCAGATGCTTTACTGCTGAACTTCAAATCACTGGTCTTTCAATTCGTGCCAGATCGTGCTGCCAATGTGGCGCGCATTCAGGTAGAGCCACCATTGGCTGGCGTGCAATTTCCAACGACGGTGCCGCTCTCCAATACAGATTGCAGCGACTACCGCAGTAGCTTGCGCGCAGATTGGACAGACCCGTTGCGCGTACGCTTTGCAGGAAGCTACTCCACGGTGTGTGGCGAAAAAGTTTGGCCTGTCGCTTACCCAGCACCACAACAATTTGCCGCACGTGCAATAGCGGGGATGTGGCAACAAGTCGGTGGTCAGTTGGTGGGCCAAGTGCGTGACGGCGTTGTACCGGCCAACTTGCAACCCGTGTTTTCTGTTGAATCACCTGCTTTGTCTGAAATCATTCGTGACATCAATAAGTTCAGCAACAACGTGATGGCGCAGCAGTTGTTTTTGACATTGAGCCTACAAGCGCGTGGCACAGGCAGTTGGGACACGTCACGCGAGGCGATGCAAGCCTGGTGGAGAGATCGGATCGGCGGAGAAGTTCCTGTGTTTGACAACGGCTCTGGATTGAGTCGTGAAGAACGGATCAGCGCCCTTGGTCTTGCGCGTTTATTGCAATTTGCGTGGAGCTCGCCAACCATGTCAGAGTTGATGAGCTCCTTGCCTGTGAGTGGTTTAGACGGGACGTTGAAGCGCAGCAAAGCGCAATCTATTGCGCACCTCAAGACAGGCAGTTTGCGCGATGTGGCAGGAATTGCAGGCTTTGTAGATACCGCAAACGGTAAACGGCTTATCTTGGTGGCGGTTTTAAATCATGCGAATGCGCAAGCTGCACGGGGGGTGCTGGATCTTTTGGTGGACTGGACGGCTTCGCAAAAACCTTGATGTAGAACATTAGGTTTGGTAGCGGCTTGCCAAATTAGGCGCTTGCTACAGCAGTATTTTTAAGAAACTTTTAACGCCAACCAGCGCGGTAGAAGTTGTAGCTGTAGATGTAGTCACCCATGAGGCGGTTGGCATATGGGGTTGTGTAGTAATCGTAAGCAAACACAGAAGATGTGTAGTCCCAAGAAGTACTGGTGTATTGGTTGGTAGACGTTGTTGCAAGGGTGCTCGTGGTGCAACTGGGAACCGCCGTGCTGCAAACCACTAAATCAGGATTTGTAACGCCATAAGTTCCAAAGGTGTTCGCACTTCCTGTGTTTGTAGTGCCAGTAATTAAGTTGAAATAGGACATCAGATCCACCAACAAAATAGGTTGGTGCGATGAGGTAGCCGGATATGCGGCATTGAGTTTGGTACTTAATAAACAAGAAAATGACTGACAAGCTGTACCGCTGTCGTAACTAAGCGCCTGCGCATAAGCGTTGTAAGAAGCATTGGTTCCAGCTGGGCGCACTCCATTTAATGCTAGGAATGGAGGGGTTCTGGCTACATTGATAGGCTGCATAACCACAACGTATTGCGCGCCCGCATTTGTCAAAGACTGAATGGCTGCAGTCAGTGCCGTTGCGGCAGTAGCAATGGCTGTTGTATTGTTGGTAGGCGCAGCAGAGATGATGTCTTGTGTACCTGCGGTGATGATGAATAAATCACTTGCGCCTGGGGTGTTGTAAGTCAAATATGTAGATATCTGAGTTGCTGTATCACTAGAGGTTGCAGTTCCTGTGGCATAACTGTATGCAGTCCCAGAAGCGATTACTGCAGATGCTGAGGCTCTGTACTTCAAAGTAAAGCCATAGGTAGTCGCAATTCTGCTTGCTATGGTCGCATTGGTCTCTGAGGTATTGACGGAGTATGTAGCGTATCCACTTGTATCGACCGTGCTAAACGAATCCCCAAACGCAATGATCCGAGTGGGTGTCAAAGGATTCACCGTGCTACTCGCCCCCCCGCAACCCACCAAAACGCAAGCGGCCATGAGCGCGGCAATGCGCATCAACGTTGAAAATGAAAGTTTGGTCATCAAAGGGTCTCGTAGCTTGGCAGCAGTTTTGAGTTTTTGCGGTAACGCGATAGTTTAACGGCCTGCCGTTTCGGCTCTACGCAGTCGGTCATGGACGCCTTCCCATGCGTTGTCGGGGGGTGGCGCCTCCACCCAGATCTGCTCTACGCCTAAGCCGTCAAAGGCGCGCAATTGAGCGAACAAGGCGTGGGCGCATTGCGCTGGGTCGCTGGGCATTTGTTGCCAATGTAGAGATGATTTTTTTTCGGGGCTCGCCTGCGATTGCACTTGGAGGGCTGACCTAGACCAGATAGCGAGTGGGGAGCCGCCTTTGCGCTGGGCTAGTTTTTCCTCTATGTCTTGTTTGTTCATCAAAAATAATTTAGCGACCGGTGCGTAGTGGGCGGCCAAAGTCCCAGACGCTTTGGGTGCACTGGTGGTTGGCGAAAGCTGTCCACCTTGTTGTAAAACTTTTTCGCCACAAGCAAGGCTGAGTTGCTCCAAAGTCAAAACCCCTGGCCTTAACAACACGGGCTGCCGGCGCGTGCAATCAACAATAGCTGATTCAATGCCTACATCGCATGCACCGCCGTCCACTATCAAAAGCGCCTCGCCAAATTCTTCACGCACATGCGCGGCCGTGGTCGGGCTGACGCGGCCAAACTTGTTGGCACTCGGAGCGGCTAAACCCCACACGCCTAGCCCCTGCGCAGCAAGCAAGATTTCTCTGGCTATTGGGTGCGAAGGGGAGCGAATACCCACTGAATTTTGTCCACCAGCCGCTGCTGTTGCGGTATCTCTAATGCGCGGCAAGATCAATGTGAGCGGCCCAGGCCAAAAAGCATTGATCAAACGTTTTGCGAAGTCGGGAATATCGCTGGCAAAACGCTTTGCGCTTTCTATATCCGTCACATGCACGATGAGCGGGTGATCGCTAGGTCGGCCTTTGGTACTAAAAATTTTTGTGACGGCTTGCGCATTGCATGCATCTGCCGCCAAGCCATACACCGTTTCGGTTGGCAAACCAATCAAATCTCCCCGTTGCAATGCTTGCGCCGCCAGTGCAATGGATTGTGAGGACTGGCCGTCGAGCACCATATGCATTGCGCGCGTTTAAAACGCAGCAATTCCCAAAATACCCGCCGCCTGGTTTGCTGTAGCAAACGCCTGGTCTGCAGTCGAAGCCGTGATGGTGAGATGCCCCATCTTGCGGCCTTTACGCGCTTCGCCTTTGCCATACAAATGCAAATGCGTGCCAGAGAGTTTGAGAACCTCAGGAAAATTGGGGTCTGACCCTAATTTATCTGCCGACCAAATATCTCCCAACAAATTGAGCATGACCGCGGGGCTATGTTGTCGAGGCTGGTTCAAAGGCAAACCCGCCATACACCGCAGTTGCAACCCAAACTGCGAGACATCACATGCATCTAGGCTGTAGTGTCCGCTGTTGTGAGGACGGGGGGCGATTTCGTTAACGACTAAGGTATTGTCTTGGAGCACAAAAAACTCTACGCACAAGACACCGATGTATTGCAACTCTTGTGCGATGGATTTAGCTGCGTCAATAGCCTGTGTTTCTAGCGCACGATCGCAAATACCTGACCACACTTGCGTCATTGCCAAAATGCCGTCGCGGTGCACATTGTGTTGAATGGGTAAATGCACCATCGCACCATCATGGCCGCGCGCAACGATCACCGAGTATTCGGCTTTGAGGGGCAGCATTTTCTCGAGCACGCAGGCCACACCACCTAATTGTTTGTATGCATCCACGAGTTCATGCGGATTACGCACACGCACTTGGCCTTTGCCGTCATAGCCCATGCGCGCGGTTTTCAAAATGCCTGGTAACAGGCTTATGCCGGCGCGCTGGTTCAAAACAGCGTCCAAATCTTCTTGGGAATCAATGACTGCAAACGGCGCAACAGGAACGCGGCATGTCACAAAATGGGCTTTCTCCAAACGCCTGTCTTGGGCCACCGCCACAGCATGCGCATTGGGTGCGACTTGTATTGTTTTTGACAATTGGGCTAACGCATCTGCAGGCACGTTTTCAAATTCGGTAGTCGCTGCTTGACACGCTGCGGCCATTTGTTGCAAGCCAGCAGAATCAAGGTAGTCGGTTTGAATATGCTGGTGGCTCACCAACCCAGCTGGGCTTTGTGGGTCCGGGTCTAACACCACGGTTTGAAAGCCCATGCTTTGCGCCGCATGCACCCACATGCGTCCCAATTGACCGCCACCTAAAACGCCTAGGGTTGCACCAGGCGCGAGCGGTTTGAAGACCACGCTCATGTTTTAGGTGGCAACGTCATATTGCGGGCGTGTTCAGTTTGACGTGCGCGATAGGCGTCTAACTTCGCCAACAAGTCTTCATGACTAGCGAATTTACCCAAGGCTTTTGCATCTCCACCTGTTGCGACACCAACTGCAGCAGCAGAGTTCGCCAACATAGCCACGGCAAACAAAGCCGCATTCACAGCGCCAGCTTCACCAATAGCAAAGGTCGCAACGGGAATACCTTTAGGCATTTGCACAATGCTGTGAAGCGAATCAACACCTTGCAAATGTTTGCTCGCAACCGGAACGCCAAGCACGGGCACGGTGGTTTTGGCAGCCAACATGCCTGGCAAATGGGCCGCTCCACCTGCACCTGCGATGATGGCGCGCAGTCCGCGCGCTTGTGCGGATTCAGCGTAAGCAAACATATCGTCAGGCATGCGATGGGCTGAAACTACGCGGGTTTCGAAGGCAATCCCAAATTCTTGGAGAATCGAGGCTGCGTGTTGCATGGTGTCCCAATCAGATTGGGAGCCCATGACGACGCCGACTTGGCACTGGGTCATGATGTGGCTTAGGGTTGGGAGTCGAATAAATGAACAAGTGAATTTTAAGACGGGACCCCCATGATCGATGTAACGATGGAAAATTTTGAAGCGGACGTGATTGCCGCTTCGCAAACCACACCAGTTTTGGTGGACTTCTGGGCCGATTGGTGTGGCCCTTGTAAATCTTTAGGCCCTGTACTCGAAAAGCTTGAAACAGCTTATGCAGGGCGCTTCACCCTCGTCAAAATCAACGCCGACAACGAACAACAACTTGCCGGCGCCTTTGGCGTGAAAAGCTTGCCCACTTGTATTTTGCTAATCGGCGGTCGACCTGTGGACGGCTTTATGGGTGCATTACCCGAAGGCAAAGTGCGCGAGTTTTTAGACAAGCACTTGCCCTCCGACGACGAAATGGCAGCACAAGCAGACGCGCAAGCCGCAGAAGAATTGCTAGAAGC
>CANBZB010000074.1 GCA_947373745.1 Burkholderiales bacterium
GGGCCTTTGATCACGCGACCAAAACCGCCCATGGCGCCTTTGAAAATCACACTGGAGTTACCGGTGATCATGCCGCCGATACCGGCACCCGCAATGATGAAGCCCTCATAAGGAGCGGCTTTGATAATGGGCGCCAAGCTGCCGCCGGCGATCACGAAACCGCCGAACACGCAGACCATCAATACGACCAAACCAATAATTGCTGTCATCTCTCACTCCAAATGCAGTTCGGCACATCCAAGAGACTTCTCGGATGTGCCTGCTTAACTAGCCAACCCCGCTAAGGGTAACTGATTTCTCAGTTCACCAAGCTCAATGGCTTAGCCATTTGAGGCACCAAAGCCGGTACACCTTCCCAGGCGTCACGGATTTCGCGCATCAATCCTTGGATCTCATCCAAGGCGACCAAGTCGTTATGGGCATTGACGTGTAACAAACGACGGGTGACATAGCCATACAACTCATTGAGGTTGTTGGCCAAGTCGCCACCTTTTTCAAAATCCAAAGCGCCTTGCAGGCCCAAGACGATGCGGCTTGCGCGCGCAATCGATTTGGATTTCTCTTGAATATTTTTGTGCTGAATGTGGCCACGGGTCGCCGACATGCTCTCCAACAACCCATCAAACAACATCTGAATGAGTTGAACGTTGCTGGCATTGGCGACACCGGTGCCGACTTTGACATCACCGTAACTTTGAATAGCTCTTGAATTAGCACGCATTTGAAGTAACTCCTGTGATTCTTTTGCTTACACAGAGAGTATCGGAGGCGTGTATCCAAACTTGAGGTCAAAGACGCGGTTCATAGCGATTCGATCAGGCAGGTTTCGCTTCGAGCACTTCTTGCGCCTGTGGGGCGACGTCCGTGATGGTGTCAGCGGCAATTTCTTGCCGCTGCAAGTCTTCGTATTGCTGCACTTGCTCCAGCCCTTGGGCGAGTTGTTCCGCTTGCATACGGGCCAAGGCGTCGGCGTCCAATGGATTGGTTTGGGCCGATCCATCGGTGAGTGCGAGCACAGACTCGTCATTGGCTTTTTCTTCTTCTGGCACTTCGTCTTCTTTGGCCAAGTCGAATAGGAATTCAGAGAACGGCACTTCCAAAGGAATATTGGCGCGCTGATACAGCATGCCCGTGACGCTGTCGATGGTTTGTTTCAAGCGCGCGAACACCTGGGACTGCGGATTCTTTTTATAGGAACCTGCATACTCCAATGCCGCGCGGTAAATACCGCCCAAATGCTGGGGTGGCAACCACGATTGGATGTGCCCACGCAAAGTCGTGACACGGCGCTCCGAACTGGGCACGCGGCTTTCGCTGCCGTCCACGTCTTCGAGTCCGTCTTTAAAGGCAAGCGTGATGTGCTCACGCAGAATAGGTTCGTAGTGGGCGCGCAAAGCGTCGATCAAACTGGCATCGAAGCCGTCGACGGTTTTGCCGTTCATGGCGTCCCACAGTTTTTTGCCTTCTAAGCCTGCGAACAAGATATCGCTTGGGGGCTCAGCCTCTGGCAAGGGTGGCATTTCGGGTTTAGGCGCTTCATAGAGTTGCGCGAGGTGGTTGACCTTGTCGATCAAATACAAGGTGAGGATCACCAGCAACAGCAGGATCCAAGAGACCATGTTCATCATGAAGTTACTCATGCGGCTCTCCTGACTTTGACAGCTTCTGTCCCCGCGTTTTCAAGCTTGAGCGTGCCGCGCAATTTCTTGACCACCGAAGACAAGATTTGGCTCACGCGTGACTCGCTCACGCCAAGGGTTTCGCCGATTTCTTTGAGGTTGAATTCTTCTACGTAGTAGAGCTGCATCACCAGTTGTTCGCGTTCAGGCAGTTCAGCAATCGCACCAGTCACCGCGTCCATGAACTGGGCTTCTTCGACGATAACGTCGGGTTGTTGCGATGCGTCGTCGGCGATCGCCATGACTTCTTCGGTCACGACTTCCATCGAATAGGTTTCGAAACGCTTGGCTTTGCCGCGTTCACGGTGAAAGTCTTCTAAGTCTTTGCCCATGTAGTCCGCGATTTCTGACTGCGTCGGTGTGCGACCCAGCTCAGCAGCCAAGGTATGGATGGATTCGTTGTGCGACTTGTTAAACGCCACGGCAGAGCGGGGCAAGAAAGACAGGCGACGCACTTCGTCGAGCATGGCGCCTCGCACACGGCTGTGGGCGAAGTTTTCAAACTCCACGCCTTTGACGGGGTCAAATGCGCGCGAAGCTTCCAGCAAACCGATCATGCCGACTTGGATGAGCTCGTCGAGTTCCATAAAGGCTGGAATACGGGCTTTGAGATGCAAGGCGACGCGCTTGACCAAACCCAAATGGGCCATGACCAATTCCTCGCCTGGCGGCTTGCAGGCGCCGTACATTTCTAGAGGTGAAAGTGCTTTCATACGTTCTCCGACGGATTGCCAAGAATCAGCCGCTCCATGAAAAATTGCATACCGCCTGACGCGTGGTCAATCGGACGTAAGTGGGTACAAGCCTCGGCCAAGCGCATGAAGTCGCGCGAGGCTGCCGAACCAGGCGCCATCTCGATGACGGACTGGTATTTCTTCAAGGCCCGCAAAACCATTTCGTCTTCTTCGATCGACGTCAGGTAGTGCACGGATTCACCCAAGAAACGCACACAGACGTCGTTGAGTTTTTTATAGAGTTTCCAGCCTTCGGTTTGGCTGCCAACCATATTGGGCAAGAGGTAAATCTCGTCCAAGGCCATTTCTTTGCTGAGAATTTTGATAGTGCCGTACGCATCAGCAATAGAAGACGGATCGTCTTTCACCACGATGAAGCGGCGCTGGCAAGCCGCTAGGAACGACAAGACCGATGGCGAAATGCCTGCGGCGACGTCGACAATCAAGAAATCGACTTCGTCAGTCAATGCGCCAAACGATTGCACGATGCTGGCCGCTTGCAATTGGCTCAAGCCTGCAAGCTCTTGCATGCCTGACGCGCCGGGAATCAATTTGATACCTTGGCGTGTAGTCAGCAGAATTTCTTGCATGGTTTTTTGACCCGCCAAGAAGTGGCCGAGGTTGTATTCAGCACGCGCGCCCAAAGCGATTTGTGCATTGGCCAAACCCAGATCGGCGTCAAACAGCATCACGCTGTGACCCAGTTGGCGCAAAGCGACAGCCAGGTTGACCGAGGTGGTGGTTTTGCCCACGCCCCCTTTGCCACTGGCGATGCCAATGACTTCCGTTTTACGTTTTTCAGTCATGGGTCACACCTGTGCTTTCGGTTTGGTAATGGGCCGCAATTTTTTGCAACTTGTTCACCGTCAACGCCCCCAAAGAAGCGGCTTGGGCAGATTCGGCGTCAGAGATGTTGTCTGGCAAAACCAAGTTATCGAGTGCGCGCTTGACCAAATCGGCCATAGCGACGACTTCGACCAGATCGCTGGTGCGCTCGCCTTGGCTGGCGACCGAGACAGGCAATGATTTTTCGGTCAAGAACTGCAGCAAGGCCCAAGGTTGGTTGGACTCGTCTAACTTGCTGAGCATCAAACTCGACCATGTGTTGTCGTTGTTCTCGAACAGTCGACGCAAGGTGGCGGCCGATGCGTCAACGGGTACCACAGCATGAAAGCCAATGTCTTCTTGCAAACCGCGGATCTCTGTCAAACGCTCTTGCATTTGCACGCCCGAGGTATCGATCAAGATCAAACGGCGGCTGGCATGCTCTTCGAGCAGCAACTTCAAGGTGCCGATGTTGATGGCACGGAAACTGTCGACGCCAGACTGGGCGCTCAGTAACTGGGTTTGGTTCCAAGCGCCAGCGCGTTGGTCGTGGTAGCTAATGACCATGACTTTTTCGCTGCCATGTGCCAATGACGCAGCTTGCGCGATGCGCGCCACCATCAATGATTTGCCAGCACCAGAGGGGCCGACCAATACGTGAACGCCCGAAGTTGGCATCGCCAACTGCTCTTGCTCGACCGCATGGGTGAGTTGGTTATGCAAAGCGAGTTTGGCGTCCGCCATGTTGTCGTGGTCTTTGATGCTGTCGATCAACAAAGCGCGCAAGGCGACTGGGATAGGCGCGTCATTCAGTGCGTCGCGTAAAGGTGTCAAAGCGGGTGGCAGCGGCATAGTGCCTTGCCACGTGGCCATTTGTTGGCTGAGTTTGAATTCGCGGCGCAAAGAAGCAAGCTCTTCCCGCACGAGTTCGACGATTTCACGGCCGCGCACCATTTCATGGTCGCGGATTTCTTGTTCGGCCTCGCTGGCTTTGGCTTTGATCGCAGGCTTTGCTGTGACTTTGGCTTTGACTGGCTCTGCTTTTGGATTGACTTGGATGATCGGCTTAGCTACTTGGGTGGCTTGGCGTTCGCGCGCTTGGCGCTTGTTGTCTTCCAAAGTTTGGCCCAAGAGCACGTCAAATTTGCTGGCTGACTCTTTATTAGAGGTGTTAGCAAATTCTGTTTTGAGAAACGGTTCTGCTTCTTCCGCAGTGAGCGCTGGAAGATCGACTGCCACGATGAGTTCGGTCAGGCCATTGACCTGGCTGCTGGATATCACCAGCACGTCAGGGCCGTATTGCGCGATCGCCTTTTCATTGGCGGCTCGTGCATTGCGGGCGAGGATTCGTTTGAGTTCCATAAGTTGCTCACTCTGTCTTGGTCAATGGTTTAAATCAGTCGTTTTTATTCTTAGCGTCCACCGTGTGGATCACTTTGACAGCTTGGTCATCTGGGATTTCGCTGTATGAGAGCACCGTCAAATCGTTCACACGGAAGCGTGCAGCTTTCGAGAGCCAGCCACGGATCACAGGAGAGACCACCAACACGGCGGGGTGTCCCATGTCTTCCACGGCGCGCGAACCTTCGCGCAACGCAGCAAACAGGTTTTCGGCCAAGCTCGGCTCCATCACGACAGGCTGGCCTGGCTGGCTTTGTTGCAACACGTTGTGTAGCAACTGCTCGAGCGTGGGCTCCAAGGTCATGACTTGTAAGCTGTTGTCGCCGTCGATCAGGTTTTGCATGATCATGCGGCCCAACTTGGGACGCACGATGGCAGTGAGTTGTTCGGGGTCTTGGGTACGGGTGCTGGCTTCGGTCAAGGCTTCGGCAATCGTGCGCATGTCGCGGATCGAGACCGACTCTTGCAACAGATTTTGCAAAGTACGGGTCAAGATGCCCAAAGACAATTTGCCGGGAACCAGGTCTTCCACGATCTTGGGCGACTTGGACGCGAGCTTGTCGAGCAATTGCTGGGTTTCGTCGTGGCTGAGCAAATCGGCCGCGTTTTCACGCAAGACTTTATTGAGGTGGGTCGAAATAGCCGTTGCTGCATCGACCACCGTGTAACCCAAGGTACGGGCTTGGTCGCGTTGTGAGGGTTCGATCCACACCGCTTCCAAACCGAATGCGGGTTCGCGGGTGGCAATGCCTTCGAGTTGGCCGTAGACCTGTCCTGGGTTGATCGCCAATTCGCGACCGACTTTGACTTCGCCTTTGCCACGCACCACGCCTTTGAGCACGATGTTGTAGGAATCTGGGTCGATATTGAGGTCGTCGCGGATACGCACGGGTTGGACAAGGAAGCCCAACTCGGCAGAGAGTTTCTTGCGCACGCCTTTGACGCGTGACATCAGTTCGCCACCGGTTTCGGCGTTGACCAAAGGAATCAGGCCGTAACCAATTTCCAAGCCGATGAGGTCGACTTGGTCGACGTCGTCCCAGTCGAGTTCTTTGGGGGCGTCAGTGGGGGCTGCGTCTTTTTCGGCTTGTACGGCTTGTTCTTCTTGCACTTCTTTGGAGATGATCATCAAGCCCAAACCTGCTGCGGCTGCGGACAAAGTGATGAACATTAGGTGTGGCATGCCAGGCACCATGCCCAAGATAACCAAAATGGCGGCAGATATAAATAGTGCAGTCGGGTTAGCCAACTGGTGGGAAGCCTGTTCGGTGATCGACTCGGTGGTGGTCACACGGGTCACCACGATGGCGGTCGCCAGTGACAACAAGAGAGATGGGATTTGCGCGACCAAGCCGTCACCGATGGTCAGCAAGGTATAGAGCTTGCCGGCTTCGCCGATTGGCAAGTCGTGCTGGGCGATACCGATGATCAAACCGCCGATCAAGTTGATCAACAGAATCAACAAGCCGGCCATGGCGTCACCGCTCACGAATTTAGAGGCACCGTCCATGGAACCGAAGAAGTCTGATTCTTGGGCCAATTCGGCGCGGCGCTTCTTGGCGGTGTCTTGGTCGATCACGCCGGCATTCAAGTCGGCGTCGATAGACATTTGCTTGCCTGGCATGGCGTCCAACGTAAAGCGAGCGTTCACTTCAGAGACGCGGCCCGCACCTTTGGTCACCACAATGAAGTTAATGATCATCAAAATCGCGAAGATGATGAAACCGACCACGTAGTTGCCGGCGATCACGAATTCGCCGAAAGCGGCCACCACTTTGCCCGCCGCATGGGCGCCTTCATGGCCGTGGACCAAGATGACACGGGTCGACGCCACGTTCAGCGCCAGGCGCAACATGGTGGCAAATAAGAGGACGGTGGGGAAGGATGAAAACTCGAGCGGCTTGCGGGTGCTGATGGCGATCATGATGACCACCAGACTGCACATGATGTTGAAAGTAAACAAAAAATCTAACAACAGCGGTGGCAGCGGCAACACCAACATGGCCATGATGACGAGCACCACCACCGGAATACTGAGTCCGGTGAGGTCAAATTTCGACAAGTTCTGTCGAATCGTTGACAGAGTGAGTGTGCTCATCAGTGAAATCCAGTTGAAATTGGAACGTTTAGGTTGCTTTTTTGCCGTAACACCATGTCACGGCCAAGTACTCTAAGCAATCGATGTGCCAACCTAAACTGACACCTGCGCACATGGCAAGGTAAACGGCAAGAACTAACCTGTCACGGTTCTTGCTTAGTCACTGCGTCAACTTGTTTTGAAACACCATGAACCTCAACAGTTACCTTCCACTGCCAACGGCGCCTCGTGCTGCCACTCCACTCGCAAACAGCCCTGCACAAGGGCCCGCCAGCGGGGCGGATGCTGTCGCCGGTCAAAGCCTAGGGCTCGACTTTGCCCAGATCATGGCGCGGCAATTCCAGCAATTGCCAGCGTCGCAACGGCAAAACTTTGCCGCCGCGAGCGATGCGATCCATGCTGACAATGCTGAAGCTAGCCAGCACGCAGCACTTTTGGCTAATAAAGATGCAACTTCGCAAGGCCAAGACAGGTCAGCCCCCAAGAGCAACGCACGTGTGTCTGAAGATTCCGCAAGGCAGGCACAAGATGACAAGCAAGAATCAGGCGCGAAATCGCCTTCTGGCAGTTCGCAACGCAGTCGCAAAGCCTCTGCCGATGACAAAGACCACGACGCGACAGCGGCAACACCTTTGCAGGGCGACTTGCCACACGCATTGGCTTTGGCTGCTTCGGCCGCCAACTCCGTCGCCAACATATTGACGAATCCAATAGCAGGCATACAAGCTGCCCGCTCTGCGGCCAACTTGGCTGCACAAGAATTCGCCCAAGCATCGGATGCGGCATCCAGCAAGTTACAGATGTTTGCTCTGAGCCCCAAAGTACACATCATCACCGACCCAAGACAAGCACCCAGCCCTGAAAGTCTGACGGCGTTTGCCAAGTCGATGGGCTTGGACGATGCAACGATTCAAAATTTAATGGGCTCTGCCGCTTCTAATACAAGCGCGAACGGCTTGCCCTCGCCCGGAACTGGTGGCCAGCCAAACGCGACCAGCCACAACTTTGGTGTGAATATCAGCGCGTTACTCGGTGCCGCTTTGAATGGCGGCACTGACAAACTGAGCCTTGCGCAGGCAGATGTCTCCGCTTTTAACCAAGCAATGACGCAAACACTGTCTTCTGGCGCGCAGTCCCCTGCCGCCAATGCCAACCTGTTGCAAAGTGCCGCCGCTGCGCCTTTGAATTTTGGAATCAGCGGTTTGCCTGCGAATGGCCTGAGCCAAGCAGATATGGCGTCGATCCAACACATTCAGATGACCGTATTACCACCCGCTGTGTTGCCGGTGCAAAGCGGCAATATCTCCCAAGCTTTCAATACCCCAAGCACAGCGTCGGTGTTGTCATTACTGGGCGGCAACGTGCAAGAGCAAGACATTGCCACCTTAGCGTCTAGCTTTTCGCAAGACTCGGGCGCGCAAAGCGACTCCAGCGGTTCAAACACATCGGGCCAATCGTCTTCCTCTGGTTTTGCCCAAGCACTGGCGCAGTCCGGTGCTAACGACAACCGATCAGTAGCTAACAAAGACGCAACTACTGCGGTGGCTACACCTATGAACGAGGTTTATGACCAATTGAGCGATAAGCTCGCGACCGAAATGGCAGCGCGCATGCACAAGCAATTGAGCGATGGCCAATGGAAGATGAAGTTTGGTTTGCGCCCCGCGCATCTTGGTGGCGTAGAAATTCAGCTCGAAATGAAAGACGGCAAACTCGACGCTGTGTTCCGTGCAGAAAACGCCATGACGCGCGATCTGTTACAAAACAGCACGCAACGTTTGCGCGATGCACTTCAAAACTTTGGTATTAATGCTGGTTTTGTCCAAGTCGGACAAAACGGCGGACAAAGCCAACAAAACGCATCTGGAAATTCAACACCGCAGTCTCAAGTTAGAGACAATTCCAGCGTGGGCACCAACACCAGCGACACTACAGCCCAAGTCGTTGCAAACCGTGGCAAAGACAGTTCGTCCTTGCTTGACTTGTACGCTTAAAACTAACAGACCACAATCTGACCCTTAGGAGAAAACACTATGGCAACCGCAGAAGCACCAGCAGCAGAAGAAGTCGTCGAAGGCGAACCGAAAAAGAAGAAGCCGATTCTTCTGATCGCCTTGATCGCCGTCTCTACGATCCTTTTATTGGTCGTAGTGGTCTTCACCACTCTCTATTTCTCGGGCTATTTCGAGCATAAGAGCGAGGCGGCCGCACATGAAAAAGTCGATGAACTCGACAAAGAAGCCGAAGCAGCCAAGGCCACGCCTGATGGCCCTGAAAAGGTGAAAAAAGAGAGCGAAAACACGCGCTTTGAGAACACCTATTTGCAAATCGACAAAGAATTCATGACCAACCTCACTGGTAGTAAAAAAGTGATGGTGGTGCAAATTGCCGTGATGACCCACTATGACAACCGTGTGTTTGATAACGTCAAAAAGCATGAGTTTGCGATTCGCTCGGCCATCTTGGATCAGATGCGCCAAACCACAGAAGCCGAAGCGTCACGCCCTGACTTCCGTACCGAACTCGCCGCCAAAATCAAAGTCGTGATGAACGATATGCTGATGAAGTACGAAGACTTCGGTGGCATTGAAGACGTTTTCTTCACGTCGTTTGTGATGCAGTAATTCCCTACGACAAGACATAAGAACTAACCGTTATGAAATCTAATCTGCTCTCGGATGAAGAACTCGCCGCCCTCTCAGAGGGTGTGCGCGACGGTTCGATCGAGACCGACACCGGGTTCAACACCAAGGTGCGGGTGCGTAAACACGACCTCGCCAGCGAAGACAGCAGTCTAGGGGTCAATGTGTCGTCGATCGACATGATCAACGAACGCTTCATCCGCATGTTCAGAATGGGTTTGCTCGAAGTTTTGCGAACCAGCCCACGCGTCAACCCGACACGTGTGCGCATCATGAAATACAGCGAGTACCTGCATGATTTGAAGCCGCCATTAGCGGTCAACATGATTCGCATGGGCCCACTGCGTGGCAATTCGGTGATCATCATCGACCCCAATGTGGTGTTTAGTTCGCTCGATAGCTTTTTTGGTGGATTTGGAAAAGGCGTCGCGGATTTGCCTCCGGGGCGTTTGTTTACACCAACAGAGTCGCGCATTATCAAAATCATTTTGGAAGTTTTCTTTCGCTCTTTGACAGAAGCATGGGCCCCCCTCATGCCTATTGAATGCGAGCATGTCAGCTCTGAAATCAACCCGCAGTTCGCCCAGATTGCCGATGAAAATGACTTGGTCGTTTTGAGTCGCTTTGAAGCCGACGCTACAGCCAGCGGGGGACGCGGTTTTATCGATTTGGTATATCCCTACGCCACCCTGAAACCTGTGCGCGAGCTACTCAGTAGCCGTGTATCCAGCGGCGAAGGCAACGAAGAGTCCGACCGCAAATGGCGTTCAGATTTATCGGCAGCAGTGGGTGACGCGAAATTGGAATTGCAAGTCACGATGGGCGAAGTCAAAACTACTTTGCACCACCTCAACAACTTGCAAGAAGGCGATTTGTTGTTCTTTAAGAAAGACGACACCGCGCTGATGACTGCCAACGGCGTACCCGCCTTCCACGTCAATGTGGGAACGCGCGGCTCGCAAGTTGCTGTGCAAATCGACCATGAACATGTCCATGGAAAACTTTGAGTTAGGAAACCACCATGAGTGAAAACACCGAAAACACCGAAACAGAAGGCGCAGAAGAACAACTGCCAGCCGAACAAGCCCAACAGGCTGAGTACGAGCCAACGCTCGAGGACTTCAAGCCGACGATGCCCGGCAACATCAATCCCGAGGTGTTGCAAAACATTGTGGTGAATTTGTCGATCGAAGTCGGTCGTGCTGAAATCAAAATCAAAGACCTGATGCGCTTGACACAAGGCAGCGTGGTGGAACTCGACCGCATCGCTGGCGAACCGCTTGACTTACTGGTGAACAACTCTGTGGTCGCGCAAGGCGAAATCGTGTTGGTCAACGACCGCTACGGCGTGCGTTTGACCCGCGTGGTGCCTTCATCCGAGCGCTTGAAACTGGTCTAAGGCCTTCGCCTAAAAGTTTGCTACTGCGCGAAAATTTAGCGATGTGTAAATGAGATGTCTGTAGATTTGGTCGACCGCCACGCGATTACGAATTTGCGCAAGATGTGCAAATTAGAGCGTGCGCGTCTGGCCCGTATGGCCGATTTAAGCGTGCAACAAATCACCCAACTTGAAGAGGGTGGCGTCAGCGCTTTTGGTTCGGTTGAATTCAAAATCCAAGCAGCGCTCAAAGTCGCGTCTATTTTGAGCGGCGTGCAAGACAACGGCTTGCCTGTGGCCAATGTGTTTTACAGCAGTAAAGCCAAGGCCTCGCAAATGGGTATG
>CANBZB010000075.1 GCA_947373745.1 Burkholderiales bacterium
TGGGCGTCCCCTGGATCGACCACCACAGCGTGGCCGTCTTGATGCCACAACCACAAGTAGTTGTCTGAAAAAGCGGGTATTGCAACGAGTTTCATGGCGTCCACATTTCTAAAAACCGATAGTTTGCACGAATGGCTCCAAACGCCGCCAGGGCAGTACATGCTGGCGTGGGAACAAAAGCATTTTGACCGCGCGGTGTCAGACGCTTTTGGTTTTCATGCCCTGCAATTGGGATTGCCCCAATGCGATGTATTAGCCTCAAACCGCATGCCACATAAATTCATGGCGTGTGATGGCCTGCCAGCTGCTTATGCGTTGGCTAGCCCCTTGTTTCTGACAAATTACGAGGCTTTGCCATTTTCTGACGCCAGTTTGGATTTGGTCGTTTTGCCCCACACCTTGGAGTTGAGCTATGACCCGCACGCCACCCTGCGCGAGGTTGCGCGCGTCTTGGTGCCCGAAGGACGTGTGGTGATTGCTGGCATGGAACCCCTGAGCCTATGGGGAGCTAGCAAGGTATTGGGGCGAGGCGTGCCCGAATTTGGTGATTTGATCAGCCAGCGCCGAATCCGCGATTGGCTCAAGCTTTTGAGTTTTGAGGTGGACCACCAGACCAGTGGATGCTTTCGCCCACTGCTTCGCACAGAACGATGGTTGCAGCGTATGCGCTGGATGGACACCTGGGGCAGTCGTTGGTGGCCTCTTTCTGGCGCGGTTTACTTTGTGCAGGCGGTCAAACGTGTGCGCGGCATGCGTTTGATCTCACCCATTTGGAAGAAATCGCAGCAACGTGCGGCAGCCACCGTGACAACCGCATCCAAAGGCATGGAATGAAAGAAGTAGAAATCTACACGGACGGCGCCTGTAAAGGCAATCCTGGTCCAGGCGGGTGGGGCGCTTTGCTGCGCACACCAGCAGGCCATGAAAAAGAGATCTTTGGGGGTGAATTGGAGACCACCAACAACCGCATGGAGCTCACTGCCGTCATTCGCGCCATTGAGTCTTTGAAATATCCGTGTGCCGTGGCACTCTATTTAGATAGCGAATATGTTCGCAAGGGCATCACCGAATGGGTCCATGGCTGGAAAGCCCGAGGCTGGCGTACTGCCGCCAAGCAACCTGTGAAAAATGCCGATCTCTGGCAAAGGTTGGATGAATTGGTCCATCGGGGTGACCACGACATCCATTGGCACTGGGTCAAAGGTCATGCGGGGCATGTGGACAACGAGCGGGCGGATGCGCTGGCCAATTTGGGGGTGGATCAGGTGCTGTCTCAATCGTGACATCCGCTGCTTGTGTCTCATGTGCGCAAAAACCCCTTACGGCTGTTACATTTGCATAGTTTTTCGCACCTTCAATCTCCCCAAAAATGGCATCTAAAAAAATCTACACCATCGTTGCTGTTGCAGGCATTCTGACGGCTTCCACGGTCGCTTGGTGGTACCAAAACGCGAACAAATCTGCCATGGGCATCACCGTGCCGGGAGGTGCTGGCGGCAAAGCCGTGGGTGTTGAGTTGGTCAACGTCAAAAAGATGTTGTTACGCGACGATGCAGAAGCGGTAGGAACCTTGCGCTCTCGCCAAAACGTGATGATGCGTCCTGAGGTTGCCGGACGCATTTTGTCTTTGGGATTCGGTGACGGTGCGCGGGTGAATGTCGGGCAAGTGCTCGTGCAACTTGATGACACCTTGCAACGCGCGGAAGTGCAGCAGTCGCTGGCGCAATTGTCCATAGCGAGAGCCAACCATAAACGCAACCAAGATTTGGTATCGCAAAACTTTGTTGCGCAAAGGGTGCTGGATGAAAGCGCAGCCAGTTTGCAAGTCTCGGAGGCACAAGTGAGTTTGTCTTGCGCGCGTTTGGAGCGCATGCGTATCGTGGCGCCTTTCAGTGGCGTGGTCGGAATTCGCAATATCAACGTAGGCGACTTCGTCAAAGACGGCGCTGATTTGATCAACCTAGAAGACATCGGCATGTTGTATGTCGATTACCGCTTGCCTGAGCGTTACCAAGCCAAACTCGCACCTGGACAAATCGTGGAACTCAAAATCGATGCCTTGCCTGGGCGATTATTCAAAGCCAAGGTGGAAGCGCTAGACCCTTTGATTGAACCCAACGGCCGTTCCATTGGTATGCGTGCGGTATTGGCCAATGGCCCAGGAGAGCCCATCGCCAAGCCTGGAGCAGCACCCACCACAGCAGTCGCAGCTTCAGCGCCCACCCAACCCACTTCCAAAACCCCACAAGCAGCCACCATTGCAAAAGCAGCGGATGGCAAATCCAACAAGCCTGCCAACTCGGCTAGCGCTGGCAATGGCCCCGTCAGCGGAAACTTCACCTTGCCTTCACCACAAAGCCTAGGCTGTCCTCCTAATCAGTTTGACCGCTCCCGTGTCGCACCTTCTGGCTCCAATACCTCTGGTCCTCTGCGCCCGGGTATGTTTGCACGTGTCTCTGCGGTATTTGCTATCAAGCCAGACGCACTGGTGGTTCCTGAAGAAGCCATCGTCCCGCAAGGCGGCAAGCAGTTTGTCATCAAAGCGATTTCCCCTTCGGAGTTGCCTGCCCAGCCCGCTAGCGCCACTGCCAGCGCGCCAGAGATTCCTCCTGGTACCCAATACGTATCCAAGCGCGTTGAAGTCAAATTAGGCATTCGCCGTGGTGGACAAGTTGAAATTATTGAAGGCTTGATTAATGGTGAGCCTGTGGTGGTCGCTGGTCAACAACGTTTGCAAAAAGACGGCACGCCATTGCGCGTAGTCGAATTGGGCAAACCACCTGCATCTGCTGCATCTGCCGCTTCTGCGCCTGCCTCTGGTGGTGCATCTGCAACGGCGGCTGATTCTCCCGCCTCGGCTGCAAGCCGTTAACAGTTACACGTGAGGCGCTATGCAACTCTCTGAAACCTCCGTTCGTCGTCCAGTCTTTGCGACAGTCTTGTCGCTACTTATTATTTTGGTGGGCTTTGTCTCTTACACACGTTTGAACGTGCGCGAGTACCCCAAGATCGACAACCCGGTGGTGACGGTAGAGACCAAATACACCGGTGCATCGAGTGCGGTGGTGGAGTCGCAGGTGACCAAGGTGTTGGAAGACTCCTTGTCTGGCATTGAAGGTGTGGATGTCATCACATCGATCAGCCGCCAAGAACAAAGCCAAATCACGGTGAACTTTGTGTTGACACGTGACGCTGATTCATCCGCGGCCGATGTGCGCGACAAAGTGAGCCGCGTGCGCCAACGTTTGCCCCAAGGTATTGACGAGCCCGTGATCGCCAAGGTGGAGGCCGATGCATTTCCAGTCATTTGGCTTTCCTTTAGTGCAGACAATATGGACGTGATGCAGTTGAGCGACTACGCCAACCGCATCGCCAAGCCCATGCTGCAAACTGCCCCTGGTGCTTCCGATGTGCGCGTTTACGGTGAACGCAAATTTGCGATGCGCATTTGGTTAGACCCCGACCGTCTGGCTTCCTACAAATTGACAACCCAAGATGTGGAGGATGCTTTGCGTCGCTCCAACGTAGAGGTTCCTGCTGGTCGTATCGAGAGTAAGTTCCGTGAGTTCAACGTGACAGCGGCGACCGACTTGCAAAAACCTGCAGAGTTCAGGCAAGTTGTGATCAAAGCCATCAACGGCATGCCGATTCGCATCGGTGATGTGGCGCGTGTTGAACAGGGGCCTTTGTCAGAGCGTACATCGACGCGCTTAAACGGACGCGAGGCCATCACGCTTGGTGTGATTCGCAATGCGACGGCTAACCCACTAGACCTCAGCGCTGCAGTGCGTCAGATGATCCCCAAGATCAAAGAAAACTTGCCGCCTGGAATTGAAATTGATGTTGCCAACGACAACTCAGTGTTTATCGATCGTTCTATCAAAGCCGTTTACCAAACCATTGTTGAAGCAATGGTGCTGGTGGCGTTGGTGATTTTTGTTTTCTTAAGAACCCTTCGCGCATCCATCATTCCTTTGGTCACTATTCCGGTGTGCTTGATCGGTACTTTTGCATTGATGGCCCTGTTTGGTTTCACTGTGAATACCTTGACCATGTTGGCATTGGTACTCGCCATCGGTCTGGTGGTGGACGATGCGATCGTGGTGCTAGAAAACATCTTTAGGCATATCGAAGATGGAATGCAACCTTTCCATGCTGCCATTCGCGGCGCACGCGAAGTAGGCTTTGCTGTCGTTGCCATGACGCTAACTTTGGCTGCGGTGTATGCGCCTTTGGCATTTACGCCTGGTCGCACGGGTAAGTTGTTCACTGAATTCGCTTTGGCTTTGGCTGGCTCCGTCATTGTTTCTGGCTTCGTGGCTTTGACATTGACACCCATGATGTGTTCCATCATGTTGAAGCATGTGAGCAATCCCACCTGGTTCGACAGAACCATGGAGCACTATTTACAAAAACTCTCTGAAAAATATGGCCAATTGTTAGGCTGGACATTGAGCTCTGGTAAGGTGATGGGCCGACATATGTCGCGTCGCTGGTTGGTTGTCGCGGTGATGGTGATGGCGGGAGTGGGTACCTTCACCTTACTCAAAACCACGAAGAGCGAGTTGGCCCCACTAGAAGACCGCGGTGTCATTTTGACGGTGATCAATGGCCCAGACGGCGCCACTATGGACTACACCACCCGCTATGCCCAAACCATTGAACGCATGGCTAACAAATACACCGAATTCGATCGTATTTTTACCGTGGTGGGCAACCCCACGGTGGCACAAGGAAACGTGTTTTATCGCGCGCTGCCTTGGGAGGAGCGCAAGAAAAGTACTTTAGAAATCGCGCGTGAAATGACACCCGCTATTGCAAGCTTGCCTGGTGTGACTGCTTTTCCCATCACACCACCTTCATTGGGCCAACCATTTCGTGACCGTCCTTTGAATTTCGTGGTCGTTACGACTGACACTTACCAAAATCTTGCGCAAGTGGTGCGTACTTTTCAAGAAGAAATTGCCAAAAATCCCGGCATCGTGAGTGTGGATACGGATCTTCGTTTGAACAAACCCGAGATCAGCATGGACGTAGACCGTGAGCGCGCAGCCGATATGGGCGTGCCGGTAGAAAACATTGCCCGTGCCGTCGAAACCATGATGGGTGGCAGACAAGTGACCCGCTACAAGCGCGAAGGCGACCAATACGATGTGATGGTGCAAACTGCGCCGTCGGACCGTGACACGCCGGACGATATTGAGCATATTTTTGTACGGGGTCGCAACGACGCGATGATTCCTCTGTCTGCGTTAGTGCGCATCAAAGAGGTGGTGGTGCCGCGTGAGTTGAACCACTTCGGCCAAAGACGCAGTGCATCGATTACTGCGAATATTGCGCCCAATTACTCGTTGGGCGAAGCCATTGTCTTTATGAATGAAACAGCCAGCAAGGTATTAAAGCCTGGTTATGCAACCGACTTGAACGGTACTTCGCGTGAGTTTGTGAAGTCGTCTGGGTCTTTGGTGATTGTGTTTATCTTGGCCTTGTTGTTCATCTTCTTGGTGTTGGCGGCGCAGTTCGAGAGCTTCGTCGATCCGTTGGTGATTTTGCTGTCTGTTCCGTTGTCTATGGTGGGTGCTTTGCTGGCCTTGCAATTGAGTGGCGGAACGCTCAATGTGTTTAGCCAAATTGGTTTGATCACCTTGGTGGGTTTGATCACCAAGCACGGTATTTTGATTGTGGAATTTGCCAACCAACTACGTGCAGAAGGCATGGAAGTGTTGGAGGCTGTGAAGAAGTCGGCCACTTTGCGCCTACGTCCTATTTTGATGACCACTGGCGCTATGGTGTTGGGAGCTATTCCTCTTGCGCTCGCTACCGGTGCGGGTGCTGAAAGCCGCAAACAAATTGGTTGGGTGATTGTGGGGGGTATGAGCTTGGGAACATTGCTCACTATTTTTGTGGTGCCTACTATGTACACATTGTTTGCACGCAAAGCCATACCAGGGGCTATTACTACGCGCCATGAAGATATTGAAGTGGGAGCCTGATCCACAAAAAGATCAAGCCCTCCGGTGTTATTTAAATAACACCTTCAAACATCATCACATCGACCTCGTCTCCAGCCGCTATGCTGCTTTGGTGGTGATGCAAAACAATCAGCCCGTTGGCTTCGACCATAGAACGCAATACGCCTGAGCCTTGGTTACCTGCGGCTTCCACTTGCAAAGTTCCGTCTGCTAGCGTGCGAACAAAACCTCTTTGGTATTCCGTTCTACCTGGTTTTTTTCTCAATGCGACAGCGCTTTTGGCGCGCAAATAGGGTGTTGTACTTGGTGTACCACCCATCCAATGCAGCAAGGCTGGTTTGACAAATGCCAAGAATGTCACCATCACCGCCACTGGGTTTCCAGGAAGACCAAACAAAATGCATTCGCCTAAACGGCCCACTGCCATAGGCCGTCCAGGACGCATCGCGATTTTCCAAAAAGCGACATCGCCTAGTTTTTTCATCATGGCTTTGGTGAAATCTGCTTCGCCAACACTCACGCCACCACTGGTGATGATGACATCAGCGTTTTCGGATGCTTGTTTGAAAGCTTGCTCTAACAAAACAGGATCATCACGTACAACACCCATATCGACCACTTGGCAACCCATTCGCGTTAAGAGGCCAAACACGGTGAAGCGGTTACTGTCATACACCGCACCTTCTCGCATCGCATCGCCCAAGCTCAACACTTCGTCGCCAGTTGAAAAGTAGGCAACGCGAAGTTGGCGATACACCTTGACCTTGGCAATCCCAAGGCTGGCTACCAAACCTAATGCTGCGGGGCTGAGTGTGCTTCCTGTCCGCAAAGCGGGCAGACCATGCTGTAAGTCTTCACCCGCCTTGCGCCGGTTGTCCCCAGCTTGGAGAATGCCTGCGGGAATCTCCACCATAGTCTCATCGCCAAAGGTGTGGACTGTCGAGAGTTCTTGCGCAATCACAGTGTCTAGACCTGCAGGCATCACAGCGCCCGTCATGATCTTGACGCATTCGCCTGACTGCACGCTTCCTTGCCAAGCCTTGCCTGCGAGAGCGGTGCCGACCACACGTAATGTCAATGGCGAGGAACCGAGTTGCCTCCCATCAAAAGCAAAACCATCCATGGCAGAGTTATCGTGCGCTGGAACATTGATGGGAGAAATGATGTCTTCAGACACTATGCGGCCTAAGGCCTGCATAAGCGGAAGCGTTTCTGAAGCAATAGGTGGGAGCGCTTGTACTAAGTGTTGAATAAATTCTTGCGCTTTGTCTACGCTCAAGGCTTGGGGATCAAAGCCCTGAAGCGCTTGCGCAATCTCGTCCAAACTTCTCATGCGGAGGGCAGGGCTTCTAAGTTGACCAACTCTTGCACAGTATTCACGTTTGCAAACGCATAGAGGTCGTCAGTGGGTTGGTCAAAATTCACTACGATGGTTTTGTGCAGTGCAGTCCACGCATCTATCTTGCGTCCCCCGTTATGTGTGAATTGCACCAAGCTTTCTAATAATTCACACCGCAAGAGACAAAACACGGGTTGTGTGCGGACGGTGCGATTACCTTGGGCATCTGTCTCAAAGCCAGCTGCCATCGCAATGTCAGCATCGTTAGCTTCCAGTGCTTCGGCGAGACGGTTGGCGAGATCGAGTGGAAAACGCGGTGTATCACAAGGTACGGTGAGCAAGTAGGGGGTTTCACATCGCTCTAAACCGACTAGAAAACCTGAAAGAGGGCCCGCAAAATCAGCACTCGCATCAGGCCAAACGGAGGCGCCAAACGATTCATACGCAGACAAGTTGCGGTTGGCGTTGATCATCACATCCGATACCTGTGGACTCAGTCGCATCAAAGCGTGCAAAGCCAGCGCCATACCGTTGAAGTTTTGTAAACCTTTGTCAACGCCACCCATGCGATTGGCACGACCACCCGCCAAAATGATGCCGGTGATGTCTTGCGAACTAATAGAGTGTGTCATTGGTTCAACCACCGATGTAGCTCATTTCCACGCGTTGTGTTTTAGCATTTGCATCAGGACTTAAGCTGGCACGCAATTCAGAGTAACGGTCATCGCGGTGGTCCCAAATATTTGCAATCGATGATGCTAGGTTGGCATCAGAAGCGTTTCTATCGCGCATGAGTTCACGCAAGTCGTAACCAAGGCTAGCAAATAAGCACAAGTACAACTTACCCTCGGTAGACAAGCGTGCGCGGTTACATGTTCCACAAAATGCTTGCGTGACACTGCTGATCACACCGATTTCTCCCAGAGCGGGGTCAAATTTCCCAGAAGCGTCTGCATAGCCCCAACGTTGTGCCGTTTCGCCTGTTGTGCTGGCAGGTAACAAAACCAAGGGGTAAACCTGTTGCACCAAGGCCACCACTTCTGCAGATGACAGCACCTCGTTCATGCGCCAACCATTGGTCGCGCCCACATCCATGTATTCGATAAAACGCAATGCAATGCCGCTTCCACGGAAATGCTTGGCCATAGGAACGATTTGATTGGTATTGGTTTGGCGTTTCACCACCATATTGACTTTGATGCCTAAGCCCGCTTTCTGCGCTGCTTCAATGCCGTCGAGCACATCGCGTACAGGGAAGTCCACATCGTTCATCACCCGAAACACGGCGTCATCTAAACCGTCCAAGCTGACGGTGATGCGGTCTAGGCCTGCATCTTTGAGTTGTTGGGCTTTTTTAGTCAGCAAGGATCCATTAGTGGTCAAAGTCAAATCAAGTTTGGATCTATCTGGCGTTTGAATTTGCGCTAACTGACTTACTAGGATTTCTAAGTTTTTTCGAAGCAATGGCTCGCCACCGGTAAGGCGTATTTTGCGCACGCCTAGACCCACAAACACTTTGGCAAGGCGCGTGATTTCTTCAAAGTTCAGCAAGTCGCCATGGGGTAGGTAGCTGTAATCTTTATTGAAAACTTCTTTGGGCATGCAGTAGTTGCAGCGAAAGTTACAACGGTCTGTCACGCTGATGCGTAAATCGTGCAAAGGACGATGAAGTTGGTCCAACAATGGACCACCTTGCCATTCATTCGCCGGAACTTCGGCACGCAAAGCGCTAAGTCGCTGGTCAACTAAGGGAATAACACGTTCAGACATAGTTGGATTTTGCCTGAGACTCACAGTGCACCAGAGGGCACCATCTCAATAGCTCTTGGTTTCAACAGGCCATACCCGTTGTACAAATAGCAAGCGAATGAATGACTTAGGGTTTAGATGCAAAGCGGTGCGCCACTTCACCCACAATGCCGCGCCTAAACACCAGCACACAGACCACGAAAGTCACGCCCATGATGATGGTGACCCATGAGCCTAAATCAGCTAGGTAGTTTTGCATGGTGACGATCACCGTTGCGCCAATGGTGGGCCCCAAGATAGTACCCATGCCGCCCAGCAAGGTCATCAAAACAACTTCACCAGACATTTGCCAACCTACATCGGTCAACGTGGCAAGACCTAATGCCAAAGATTTGGTAGCGCCAGCCATACCGGCCAATGCACCTGACAGGACGAATGCAGTGAGTTTGAATTTAGAGACGTCATACCCCAAGGACAAGGCGCGAGGCTCGTTCTCACGGATCGATTTCAACACTTGGCCAAATGGGGAATGGATGACGCGATAAATCAGCGCAAAACCAAATAAGAAAACTGCCAAGACAAAGTAATACATCACTTTGTCATCGGTGAGATCGATCAGACCGAACAATTTGCCACGCGGAATGCTTTGGATGCCGTCTTCTGCATAGGTGAATGGTGCTTGCACACAAATAAAGAAAATCATCTGCGCCAGAGCCAAAGTAACCATGGCAAAGTAAATACCTTCGCGGCGAACTGCTAACCAACCCGTCACCAAACCAATTGCCGCTGCACTGAGGGTGCCCAAAATCAAACACACCTCAGGTGTGAATCCCCATACCTTTGCTGCGTGGCCAGACACATAAGCAGCAAATCCAAAAAACATGGCGTGGCCAAAAGAGAGCAAGCCCGTAAAGCCAATTAACAAATTGAAGGCGCTTGCAAACAATGCAAAGCACAAGCAACTCATCAGGAAAATCGGGTAACCGACAAATGGAGCAACCAAAAGTCCTGCCAATAAAACCACATACAAAATTGTTTTAGACATGCTTATTTCTCCCGCCCAAACAAACCTGCGGGGCGCACAAGCAACACCACCGCCATGATGATGAACACCACGGTGGTGGAGAGTTCGGCATAAAACACTTTGGTCAGGCCTTCAATTAGTCCTAGTCCTAGGCCGGTGACGATGGAACCCAAGATAGAGCCCATGCCGCCGATCACCACAACAGCGAACACCACGATGATGATGTTCGAGCCCATCAATGGACTCACTTGGTAAATGGGCGCCGCCATCACGCCTGCCAAGCCTGCTAAACCTACGCCAAATGCGTAGGTGAGTGTGACCATAAGAGGCACGTTGATACCAAATGCTTTGACTAAGTCTGGGTTTTCCGTACCAGCGCGCAAGTACGCTCCAAGACGCGTTTTTTCAATCACAAACCAAGTCGCAAAACAAAGGACAACCGATACGAGCACTACCCAAGCACGGTACTTGGGCAACATCATGAATTCGAGGTCGAACACACCGCGAAATATGGCGGGTAGTTCATAAGGCATTCCAGACGAGCCGTAAAACTCTCTGAAGACACCTTCAAAAATAAGGGCCAGACCAAATGTCAACAACAATCCATAAAGATGGTCGAGTTGGCGAATCCAGCCTAGTAATAGTTTTTCAATCAATACGCCAATGAGCCCCACCCCAATCGGGGCGAGGATCAAAGCGAACCAGTAATTGATACCGGCATAGTTCAACAGCATCCATGCAAAAAAAGCGCCCACCATGTACAGCGCGCCATGCGCAAAGTTCACGATATTGAGCATGCCAAAAATAACGGCAAGCCCCAAAGAGAGCAGGGCGTAAAAAGACCCGTTGACCAAACCGAGCATGAGTTGCCCCATCAAGGCTTGGATAGGAATACCAAAAAAATCTGTCATGGATGTCTGTATTTCAAAAGCTTCAGAAAATTATTTCTTCAAAGCAGTGCAGCGGCTTTGCGCCAAAGATTGGAATGCGTCTTCGCCTTTGACGGT
>CANBZB010000076.1 GCA_947373745.1 Burkholderiales bacterium
GAAAATGGTGCGGCCGTTTTTCCACCCGGTGGCACGCGCGTGCTGGCTTTTCCCGCCGCACATTTCGCAGTGGCAGATGACGGTAGCGCTGGCCGTGCAGCCGGAGGCACAGGTGACTACGCGTTTGTTTATTTGCAACTGCGCATGGCCAATGGCCGAACATCTGCCACGCATACGCACGTTGGCGATGCACTCTTACAAACAACGCAAACGCACTTTGCAAATATTTTTGACAAGCGCCACATTGGCATCACTTTGCAAATTGACGAAGGCGTGCCTGTTTATGACGGCAAGCACAGCAACCTCCATCCTTTATTTAACAAAGTCTGAATATGCTGAGCACTGAAGTCATCGCACAACTCGCCGCAGAATTGAATCACGCAGAAAAGTCACGCGTGCAGATCGAGCATTTCTCTAAACGTTTTCCTGAGATGACGATTGAAGACGGTTACCGCATCAACCGTGCGTGGATGGCTCTCAAACTCTCAGAAGGCCACCAAGTGATTGGCCACAAAATTGGTCTGACCAGCCGTGCCATGCAACAAGCCAGTCAAATCGACGAGCCTGATTTCGGCACTTTGCTGGAGCACATGCGCTACACCTGTGTGGCAGGCAAAGTGCTGGACATACCGATTAAAAACTTCATTGCGCCGCGCGTTGAAGTGGAGTTGGCGTTTGTGTTGAAGCATCCAATCCAAGGTCCGAATGTTTCTGTGGAGCAAGTGTTGGAAGCCACCGCCTATGTCACGCCGGCGATTGAAATCATCGATGCTCGGATTGAGCAGTTCGATCGCCACACCAAAGTGATGCGCAAAGTCTTTGACACCATCAGCGACAACGCCGCCAATGCTGGGATTGTTTTAGGGGGCGAGCAGGTAGACCCCTATGCGACTGATTTACCTTGGTGCGGTGCGGTGCTCAAACAAAACGGCGTTGTGGAAGAAACCGGTTTAGCCGCTGGTGTGCAAGGCCATCCTGCAATTGGTATTGCTTGGTTGGCGAACAAGCTCGCGCCGTGGAATGAATCGTTACAAGCGGGGGAGATTGTTTTGGCTGGTTCTTTCACGCGACCCGTAGCGGCCAAAGTGGGTGACGTCTATGAGGCAGACTACGGGCCTTTGGGTTGTTTGCAATTTAAATTTGTTTGAGGTTTATGTCTACACACTGTCATCCTGATGAATGGGCCGCACGCGTGCAACTCGCCGCCTGCTACCGTATTTTTGCCATGCTCGGCTGGACCGAGATGATTTACAACCACATCACCGTGCGCGTGCCAACCACGGCAAGTGGAGACGATAAGCAATTCTTGATCAACCCCTTTGGTTTGCATTACAGCGAAGTGACCGCCAGTAATTTGGTGAAGATCAATTTAAAAGGCGACGTGTTGGATGGTTCTAAGCACCGCATCAACCCCGCTGGTTTTGTGGTGCATGCCACTTTGCACAACGGAATTGAAGGCGCGCATTGCGTGATGCACACCCACACCACAGCAGGTGTGGCGGTGGCGTGTTTGCAAAACGGTTTGATGCAAACCAATTTTTATTCGGCGCAATTGCACAACATGGTCGCGTACCACGACTTTGAGGGCATCACCATCCACGCAGACGAAGGCCCGCGTGTTTTAAACAGCATCGGTAACAAGCAAGCGGTAATTTTGCGTAACCATGGGCTATTGGCCTGGGGTGGGGCAGTGCCCGAGACCTTTGCTATTTTGTGGACGCTGCAACGTGCTTGCGAAATACAACTCGCCACTTTCAGCATGGGTCCTGCGATTAACGTTCCTGAAGATATTGCTGCACGGTGCACCCGCGACTCTTTGCAGTTTGACGTCAACCATGGCGGCGCAGGTAAAGACGTGTTTGACGCGCTAGTGCGCCAAGTCGATAAGCTGGATGCGAGTTATCGCCAATGACGTTTTCTAAGATTTGTATTTACGGTGCCGGCGCCATTGGCGGTTGGATAGGTGCACGTTTGACGCAAAGGCCTGGTGTGACTTTGTCTGTTGTGGCGCGCGGAGAGACTTTGCAGCAATTGCAAACCCATGGCTTGCAATTGCACAGCGGCGATCAGACGCAACATGCCAAGGTGCAAGCCAGCGCGCAACCCGCTGCTTTAGGTGTGCAAGACTTGGTCATCATCGCAGTCAAGGCACCCTCGCTGTTGGATGTATCAAAGCAAATACAACCGTTGATAGGCCCCAACACCATCGTGATGACCGCGATGAATGGCGTGCCTTGGTGGTTCTTACAAGGTTTTGGCGGTGTGTATGCCAACACGCCTTTAAAAAGCGTAGACCCCCATGGGGAAATTGCCACAGCTATTCCAGCGCAACACGTGATTGGGTGCGTCGTTCATGCGAGTTGCTCTTTACGTGCACCAGGCCAAGTGCAACACCATTTTGGAAATGGATTAGTCATTGGTGAGCCTGCTGGTGGGTCTAGCGCGCGAGTGCAAGCCCTACATCAGTTCCTGCGCGATGCAGGTTTTGATGCCACTTTGTCCGAGCGCATTCAAAAAGATGTTTGGTACAAGCTCTGGGGCAATATGACCATCAATCCCATCAGCGCATTAACAGGGGCGACGTCTGACAAGATATTGAATGATCCCAACTTGCTTGGTTTTGTTTCTGCCGTGATGTTGGAGGCCAAAGCAATTGGCGCTGCGATGGGTATTGCGATTGACCAACAACCCGAAGACCGACATGCGGTCACTCGCAAACTGGGCGCTTTCAAAACTTCTATGTTGCAAGACGTACAGGCCAAGCGCGCAGTGGAATTAGATGCTTTGGTGGGTGCTGTGCAAGAGCTTGGGCAAATTATAAAAGTGCCTACGCCGTTTACAGATGCCTTGATGGGGTTAGCGCGTTTACAAGCGCAGGAGCTTGGGCTTTATCCGCGTTAGGCTTATCCGCTAGTCTTGTATAAAACCAACTCTGTTAGCCACGGCACACATCAATTCATAGCCCACTGTGCTGGCCGATTGTGCAACTTCATCAATTGGCAATACAACGCCATTAATTGATTTGCCCCACAGAGTGACTTCACTACCGAAGCCAGCGTGAACACCCGCTAGTTCGCAAGGCGTGAGGTCTACTGTCACCATGTCCATGCTGATGCGCCCTACTGTGCGCGTGCGCACGCCATTCACCAAGACCGGTGTTCCTGTTGGGCAATGGCGCGGATAGCCATCGGCATAGCCACACGCCACCACGCCGATGCGCATGGCTTTATCAGCACGAAAAGCAGAGCCGTAACCGACTGCATCACCCGCTTGCAAGTTTTGAACAGCAATCAGCTGGCTACGCAAACTCATCGTGGGTTGTAAATTCCAATCTGCAATTGAGCGCTGAGGAAAATCAGGCGCAGCGCCATACAGCGCGATACCGGGTCTTACCCAATCTGCGGATACGTTTGGGTGCGTACCGTGGCGCAAAACAGCTGCGCTATTGCAAGTACTGCGCTCTCCAGGTAAGTCTTGGGAAGCTTTCTCGAACACTTGCATTTGCGCGGCAACACCAGCAGGCCCATCTGCATCGCTGAAATGCGTCATCAATGAGATTTCATCGACTTGCGGCAATTGGTTCAAACGGGTCCAGGCAGATCGAAATGCATCTGGCGTGAACCCTAAACGGTTCATGCCGCTGTTGAGTTTTAAAAACACACGGTGTGCTTGTTGGGTTTTATGCTGACTCAGCATGTCGATTTGTTCGGTGCAATGCACGGTGTGCCAGAGATTAAGGCGTGAACACAACTCCAAATCGCGCGTCTCAAACACACCTTCTAGCAACAAAACGGGGCCGCGCCAGCCTAAATCTCGGACACGCTGCGCTTCGTTTAAATCAAGTAACGCAAATCCATCGCATCCACGCAAACCCTCATACGCGCGCTCAATACCGTGCCCGTAGGCGTTGGCTTTGACCACCGCCCAAACGCGCGCGTCTGGGGTGCAATCTTTCATACGCTGCAGGTTGTGACGCAAGGCGTCGCTGTGCACAAAGGCTTGTATCGGGCGGGGCATATCGCTATTGTGTCATCGCGCGTGTTATAACCATTTGTCTTATTTTTTCGATGTTCCCATGAAGCGCGGTTTTTACACCATCATGTCTGCCCAGTTTTTTAGCTCGTTGGCAGACAACGCCTTGTTTGTGACGGCGGTTGAGCTACTCAAATCTGAAGGTACTGCGGAGTGGCAACGCGCCGCTTTAGTTCCCATGTTTGCTCTTTTTTATGTGGTGTTAGCCCCTTTTGTAGGCGCATTCGCTGATTCACGCCCCAAAGGCGATGTGATGTTGATGAGCAACACCATCAAGGTAGTGGGCTGCTTGATGATGCTGTTTGGTAGCCACCCTTTGTTGGCGTATGCCGTAGTGGGTTTAGGTGCGGCCGCTTATTCACCCGCGAAATATGGCATCTTGACGGAGTTGCTGCCATCGTCGCAATTGGTTAAAGCCAATGGTTGGATTGAGGGCTTGACCATTGGTTCGATTATTTTGGGCGTCTTATTAGGTGGTCAATTGGTAGGGCCTAAGTTGTCCGCCATCTTGCTGTCGATAGATGTGCCGTTTATCGATACGGGTTTTGATACGCCCGCTGAAGCCGCCATTTGCTTGCTGGTGTTGTTTTATGGACTGGCTGCGTGGTTTAACACCCGCATTCCCAATACAGGTGTTGCGTTGATCCCCATGCGCAGCCATCCTGAATACAGCATGGCGCGCAGTTTGTGGATTTTGATTCCTGAGTTTTTTCGATGCAACCAGTTGTTGTGGAAAGATAAATTGGGCCAAATTTCTTTAGCCACCACAACTTTGTTTTGGGGCGTGAGTGGCAATTTGCGCTACATCGTTTTGGCTTGGAGTGCTGCCGCTTTAGGCTACAGCACGACGGAAGCGTCGAGCTTGGTAGGCGTTGTGGCAATTGGTACAGCAGTCGGCGCTGTAGTGGCCTCAATGCGTATGCGCTTAGAACACGCCACGCGCATCATGCCTTTAGGTATTGTGATGGGTGTTGCATTGCTCGTCATGATTTTTATTCGTGACTTGTGGCTGGCTGTCCCTTTCTTAATTTTTATTGGCGGTCTAGGTGGCTTCTTAGTTGTTCCTATGAATGCCTTGTTGCAACACAGGGGTCACAACTTGATGGGCGCAGGCCGATCTATCGCAGTGCAAAACCTGAATGAACAACTGTGTATCTTGTTACTCGGTGGCCTCTACACCTTGTTCACTGGCATGGGTATGACGGCGTTTGGTGCGATTACCGCATTTGGTACTTTGGTGGCCTATGTGATGTGGCTCATCAAGCTTTGGCATGAATCTAACCAACGCCACCACAGCGGAGAGCTTGCTAGGTTGATGCGCATCGCCAGCCAAGACGATGCGCATGGTTAAGGCTCTAAGACAGCGTCCAGTAACTCTATCCAGTGTTTGACGGGAATATCCGTTCCGCTTTGCAAGTGGGTGATGCAGCCTACGTTGGCACTCAAGATAGCCTTGGGTTGCATGACACCTAAATTACCTAGTTTTCTGTCCCGCAAGGTGTAAGCAATATCTGGATTTAATACCGAGTAGGTTCCCGCTGATCCGCAACACAAGTGTGCTTCGTTGTTCGCGACTTCCACATCAAAACCTAAGTCACCCAAATGCTTTTCAACGCCACCTTTGAGTTGTTGGCCGTGTTGCAATGTGCAAGGTGGGTGAAACGCTTGTTTGCCAACTTTTTCGAGTGCATTCGCATTGATTTTTACTTTTAGAACGGTTACGAGGTCTGGCAATAACTCACTGAGGTCTTTGGTTAAAGCGCTTATTTTTTTTGCTTTTTCAGCATATTGCGCATCATGGGCCAGCACATGACCGTAGTCTTTCACCATGACCCCACAACCTGAGGCATTCATGATGATGGCCTCAACGCCTTGTTCCACATACGGCCACCATGCGTCGATGTTGGCGCGCATTTGCACAGCCCCGCCTTCTTGGTCGTTGAGGTGAAATTTCACCGCGCCACAGCACCCAGCATTTGATGCCACCAAAGTTTGAATGCCGGCTGCATCTAACACGCGGGCCGTCGCAGTATTGACGTTTGGCAGCATGGCGGGCTGCACACAACCCGCGAGCATCAACACTTTACGAGCATGCGTTTGCGTTGGCCAAGTCACGCCGTTGCGATGTGCCACTTGTAGCGCAGGTACTTTGGCTTTTAGGCTGGCAGGCAACACACCTCGCACCGCTTGTCCTAGTTTCATGGCGGGTGCAAACAAAGGCGAAGGCAGTCCTTCTTTCAATGCCCAACGCAGCATGCGCTCACCTAAGGGACGCTCCACTTTGGCGTCCACCAATTTGCGACCAATGTCTACCAAATGGCCATATTGCACACCGCTCGGACAGGTGCTTTCACAGTTGCGGCAAGTCAAGCAGCGGTCTAGGTGTTGCTGTGTTTTACGCGTAGGGGTTTCGCCTTCCAACACTTGCTTCATCAAATAAATACGTCCACGTGGCCCGTCTAATTCATCGCCCAGTAGTTGGTAGGTGGGGCAAGTAGCGGTACAAAACCCACAATGCACGCATTTGCGCAAAATAGCTTCTGCGGCTTTGCCGTCTTCTGTGTTTTGGTATTCAGGAGCGAGATGGGTTTGCATAGTTCTATTTCAAAGCCGTGCGATGCGGGTTAAAAATTCCCGCCGGGTCAAATTGTTGTTTGAGTTGGTTTTGTATGCGCTGCTGCACATCGTTCAATGGTGTGAATACGCCGACGCTCTTATCTGCATCACCATGCGCAGCGCTTGTTCTAAACAAGGTGACGTGTCCGCCTACGTTGCTTGCCACTTCACGCAAATGCAACGCTTGAGACGATGGCGCCCACAACCAACGCTGTCCGCCGTGCCACTCTATGTATTGCGCATAGGGCAGCTCTAACTCAGGCGTCGTTTGTGGCACGGAAAACCGCCACAGACAATCTTCTTCACTAGGTGCCTGCGTAAAAAACGGTAATTGGTGTTCGTTGCCAGCATGCCAATCTTGCGCAGCGTGTGCGTTCTCCATGTGCACCACGTCAGCGCCAAGCGCTTGCACTTCTTTGCTGATGCGTTTCACGCCTGCCTCCACTGCAGCCACTGCGCCACGCAAGCGCAAAAACAAATAATTGTGTGCAGGTGCTGCCGTGTAGTCATACACCCAAGCACTTGCATTCAAGGGTAGGGGCTGCCCCCCCCATTGGTGTAAACATGTCAGCGCTTGCGTCTGTGACAAACCAGCACATTGCAAGGTGGCCTCACCAGGGGCAATGGGCAAAACTTTCAAAGATAACTCGGTGATCAGTCCCAATTGGCCCATGCTGGCTGCCAACAAACGCGAAATGTCGTATCCCGCAACGTTTTTCATCACCTGTCCGCCAAAGGTAAGGAGCTCGCCTTTGCCGTTGATCATCTTGGCGCCTAAAACAAAGTCGCGGACATTGCCCACATTGGCGCGCGATGGGCCGCTCAATCCAGCAGCGACCATGCCGCCCACGGTTGTGGTTTCGCCAAAATGCGGCGGCTCGAACGCTAGGCATTGGCCTTTTTCTAAAAGTGCGGCTTCTAATTCATTTAAGGGTGTGCCTGCGCAAACTGTTACCACCAGTTCGCTGGGTTCGTAACTGAGAATGCCCGCATACGCACGCGTATCGAGAACCTCACCCTCAAGGTTTTGACTATAAAAATCTTTGGTGCCGCCGCCACGCAAACGTAGAGGTGTTTTTGAAGTTGTTGCACGCTGTACGCGTTGCGACCATTCTTGAAGGATGTCAGACATAGCGCGCTATGGTATCCGCTCAAACAAAAGATATTTCGCCCAAGAAAAAAGCCCGCCTAGAGGCGGGCTGAAAGTCCAAGGAAACTTTTTAAATCTCGGGGTAATTAGCCGTGATAAGCCGTCTCGCCGTGTGATGAAATGTCGAGGCCTTCGCGCTCTTCTTCTTCAGTCACACGCAATCCGATTACTAAGTCAACCAATTTGTAAGCGATGTAAGAAACCACGCCAGACCAAATGATGGTGGTGATAACTGCTTGCAATTGAATCCAGACTTGGTCCATGATCACGTACTCAGGGTTGGCAGCGTTGGCGACGTAATCAAAGATGCCTGTTCCGCCCAATGCTGGGGCAGCGAACACACCAGTTAACAAGGCGCCGACGATACCGCCCACACCGTGTACACCGAACACATCGAGTGAGTCATCCGCACCGATCATGCGCTTAAGACCATTGACACCCCACAAGCACATGAAGCCTGCGACCACACCGATCACGATGGCACCCATAGGGCCTACGAATCCGCACGCTGGGGTAATAGCTACCAAGCCTGCCACTGCACCTGATGCAGCGCCCAACATAGAAGCCTTGCCCTTAGCAAGCGCTTCACCAGTAATCCAGCTCAATGTTGCAGCAGCAGTTGCGACAAGCGTGTTAACAAATGCTAGGGCTGTGACACCGTTGGCTTCGAGGTTAGAGCCGGCGTTGAAACCGAACCAACCCACCCACAACAAGGATGCACCAACCATGGTCAATGTCAGGCTGTGTGGCGCCATAGCTTCTTTACCGTAACCAATGCGCTTGCCGATCACGAATGCGCCGACCAAACCAGCCATCGCTGCGTTGATGTGTACGACGGTACCGCCTGCGAAGTCCAGTGCGCCCTTAGCCCACAACCAACCAGCAGCAGCTGTGACAGTTTCGAGGGTTGCTGCATCAGTGATTGCGTCAGGGCCGTCCCAATACCAAACCATGTGAGCGATAGGCATGTAGCTGAATGTGAACCAGATGGCACAGAACAACAACACAGCCGAGAACTTGATGCGCTCAGCAAATGCACCAACGATCAAGGTACAAGTGATGGCAGCAAACGTTGCTTGGAATGCGGCAAACGTGAGTTCAGGGATATACACAGCCTTGCTGAACGTGGCAGCAATCGAATCAGGCGTGATACCTTTGAAGAACAGTTTGTCCATGCCTCCAATAAATGGATTACCCGCTGTGAACGTGAGTGAGTAGCCGTACAGCACCCACAACACATAAATCAGGGACGTCACTACAAAAACTTGCATCAATACAGACAACATGTTTTTGCTTCTGACCAAGCCGCCGTAGAACAGGGCTAAGCCAGGAATAGTCATCAAAATCACCAAGACAGTCGCAACTGTCATCCAAGCGGTATCGCCTTTGTTGCACTTTTCAGAACACAGAATCGGAGCAGCTTCTGCAGGCGCGGCGGCTTCAGCTTTGGCTTCAGCCGCAGGTGCTGCGGGCGCTGCGGTCTGGGCTATGGCGGCGGCGCCACCAAGCATCAGACCCAGCCCTAAGGCTAGGGAGGCAAGGAATTTTTTCATCATGGTCTTCTTTCTTAAAGTGCTTCCACCCCGGTTTCGCCGGTGCGGATACGAACAACTTGTTCGAGGTCGTAAACAAAAATCTTGCCGTCACCGATTTTTCCGGTACGTGCGGCTGCTTCAATTGCTTCGATGGCGCGGTCAACGTGTTGCTCGTCAACAGCGGCTTCGACCTTAACTTTAGGCAAGAAGTCAACCACGTACTCAGCACCGCGGTACAGCTCTGTATGGCCTTTCTGTCGGCCAAAGCCCTTGACTTCGGTCACTGTGATGCCCTGCACCCCAATCTGGGATAAGGCTTCACGGACTTCGTCCAGCTTGAAGGGTTTAATAACTGCGGTGATAAGTTTCATGGTTGCTCCTAGAGAAGACTAATAGCTATGGTTATTTAGAAGGCGTACTTAACACCGGCTACAACTGCAGCTTTAGCGGTGTTGTATGAGCTAGAGTTACTCAGAAAGTTACCGCTTGGGGCACTCTTTGCATTCGTTGTTACGTAAGCGAAGCTTACAGACAGCCCGTCACCCAAATCTTTTGCAACGGTGGCTGAGTAATCGGTGTAGGACAGTCCACCTGAATAATATGAAGATGAAGTACCTCTAACTTTCTGGCGACCAATATGTGGAGTAAAGGTAATGCCATTACCAAGGTCATAGTTGGCGCTCAAATCCATGTAATTACTACCCTTTGAATTTAAATATCCAAAAAGGGTTGATGTTGCATATGAGTATTTGAATGTATAAACACCTGAGGTTGCTGCAGCATAAACCTCGTCAGTATTGGCATTGGCATACTGCGTGGTCGAAGCGGCAGTTTTGTCATAGTCATTACCCGTATATTGGTAACGTAAATATCCAACGTCGTAGGCAATACCTAACTTTTCAAATTTGTATCCGCCGTACAAATCAAGTTCCGTATTGCCGGAGTATGTAGTTGATTTGTTTGCTGCTGACGCATCCGCGATCCAACTGATAGTAGATCCCCAAGCACCCAAATAAAAGCCGTTGGTATTTGTGTAATCTAAGCCACCCTGAAGTGCTGGCGATCCTTTAGTCTGCGCTAATCCACGGTAACGATATTGACTGACAACACCTACGTTGTAAGCAACTGTTGTCTCTGGGGCGGCTGGTGCAGCAGCAGGTGCCGGCGCAGTTTGGGCAAAAGCTGCCGACGAGGTGGCCAATATGGATAACAAAATTTTGGACTTCAGTTTCATTTTTAACACTCCATTAAGAATTGATTAAGGTTTGTACTTATCTAGCAAAGAACGAGCCAATAGCAAAAGTCAAGTAAACGTTAACTTTTTCATCAACCCAACACTCTGCAAACACGGTAGTCTGACGACCCATATATTTTGACGCACAAATTAAGTGCGGAATTTTTCTTTATGTCCCTGTTTTGGGGCTTTGTGTTTTTGAAAGGTACGGTTTGTCTTTAGCGCTCATCCATAGTCGTGCATTAATTGGTATGCACGCACCACCGGTCACAGTTGAGGTGCATTTGGCAAATGGCTTACCCAGTTTCACCTTGGTCGGACTTGCAGATACAGAGGTAAAAGAGGCGCGGGAGCGTGTTCGGTGCGCTATTCAAAATGCGGGGCTCGCATTTCCGAACAACAAACGCATCACGGTTAACTTAGGTCCAGCCGACTTGCCGAAGGACTCCGGTCGCTTCGATTTACCTATCGCTTT
>CANBZB010000077.1 GCA_947373745.1 Burkholderiales bacterium
CCACACCGAAGCTATAGGCGGTTGGTTGGGCATCATTGCCCTTTTTCTGGACGGATCGGTCAAGGTCAGCAACTTCACGGATTTGGGGTAACGACTTAAGTCGCTGGTTAGATGTGAACGTGACCTTTTATCTGCTGTTCATACGCCACCGTCAGCAACTTGCCTTTGATTTCCCGAGGTTATGGCCGTTTGTAAATTAAGCTGGAGGGACCACTTTGGAGAGACAGACCGAAGCCAATCGGTAAAAATGAGTTACTTGGAATTACTTTAATAAAATATTGAATATATAATAATTATTTTCTTAACCACTTTTTCTTTTCTCAACCGCCCGAAGGGGCAAAACATTGGAGGGCTTATCCATGACAACAAAGAAAATCGGCAGAGACGCAGGAACCGGAAAATTTAAACCAGTAAAGGAAGCACAAAAAGACAAAAAGGGGTCTATGGTGGAAACAATCAAGACGCCTCCGAAGTCGCCTCCGCCAAAGAATGGTAAGTAGCATCGCTACTCTCAAAATGACACTCGACTCGGATCAACAACAGTATCAGTAAGTGGCTTCGTCACTTATTATGGTTGCCCAGTGATTTCTGCGTTAGAACGCGCATGAACGCTCAACTGCTGTCCAGCAACCCCTCCGATCAGCTAAAGCGTCTGACAGCCTACTTCAAGCCAAGCGAAAGCGACCCGACCTACCTTGTCCTTAAGGCGCACCTTTTAGTCGAAGAGGTTCTTTACGAGTTCATCCAGTCTCAGTCGCATCAACCCAAATATATCGAAGATGCCAGACTTTCCTTTGCTCAGTGCATATCGCTAGCAAAAGCATTTCATAGATTCAGTTGTCCTGACTGGTGGGCGTGGAGTGCGCTATCGAAACTCAACAAACTTCGAAATCTTCTCGCTCACAACTTGGAACCAACGAACACCAAAGAAAAGATCGTTGATTTCACTATCTATGTTGCTGAGTCAATCGGCGTCACAAAAGAGTCTGAGATCGCCACTGAATTCGAGTTGCTTACTGAGAAAGGGATGCATCCCTTTTTGCTCTCACTGGTTGCTCTTCATGTTACTCTTTGCACAACTTTGGACTACGACCCAGAAGAAAAGCTATCTGAACAGGAGCGTTCCAACCTTTCAATCGAGAGGACGCCGCCCGACAAGTTGGGCGGCGCCTCTGATTTAAAACGTTAGATACTTTCCTTAACTAACCCACACAACTATGGCAGGAATTGATTACTGCTTAACAATCAGATTTGATGGGCTAGACGCAGAAGCTCATGAATTAGTGCCTCTTTGCACTTGGAGAGTCCCTTAAAGGAATCGCGAAAATTGCGGCAGTCTCTTGAAACTTCGCGCTTACTCAAAAATACTCTAGATACTTCAGGTCTCATAACGTAAAGGTTATTACACGAGAACCTAGGCGCGGCTAAAACCTTCGCGACCGCCATCCTTCCAACTCACCCTCGAAGCGCCCGCACATTGCCAAGGATGGGACGGGTGCGCGAGTAACTTTTTTGACCGACAACTCGTTATTCTTTTTATTTGCCCCCATAAGGACAAATTTTTATTTCAGAAATTAATTTTAATCAAATTGATCCCTTGAGAGCAAATATTTATTTAAAAGTAGAAATTTCACTATAATTTGCTCTCTTTGGGACAAATTATGAAGATAAATGATGTGACTTTGGCTGACTTAGCACTGGCGCTTAGCGCCGAGCGAAAACGCCAGAAACTCTCTCGAGAGGAAGTTGCTGCTGTCTGTGGTGTCAGCACGTCTTTCATTCGAGATGCCGAGTCCAGCCCCGAAAATTGTTCCTTAGGCAAACTCGCGAAACTCATCAATGGCTTGGGCCTCAGTCTTGAGGTGTCTGGCCTACAAGTTCCGCAGTTGGATTCGCGAAAATCAAAACAAGGGTTTCGCCAAGCAGACTTTAGCGTTCCAGAACCGCAGTTGGTTGCGCGTGATATCGAGAGCAATGCGAAGGGTGAGGCGTCATGATCCGGTTGCGCGTCTGGGCTAATGACCTGCCCATGGGCTGGTTCGGGCACAAAGCTGGTGAGTACTTCTTCCAGTACGACGCAGAATGGCAGAACTCTGCGCATGCCTATGTGCTGGCTCCGCAGTTTGCATTGCAACCCGAACCTCACTTGGGTGAGCCAGTCAAGATCTTCTTTGCTAATTTGCTGCCAGAGGGCGCCGCGTTGGAAGAAATCTTGAGCGCGCTACACATGCGCAATGCCAGCACATTTGAAATCATCGGCCAATTAGGCGAAGAGTTGCCCGGCGTGCTGTCTGTGCGCGCAGAAGGAGATGTGCCATTTGGAACGCAGCAGTACAGCCCACTGAGTAAAGAGATGCTGAGTCAACGCATCAAAGATCGCGATCAGCAAAAACCTCTACTCACTTCGAATGAGCAGAGCAGCATGTCATTGCCAGGGGCTCAGGACAAAATGGGTCTTCGTTACGACGCGAGACATGGCAAGCTTTATGACAGTGTGGGTAGTGCGCCAACCACGCACATCGCTAAGCCGGACACGCGTCTGGTGAAGTACCAACCCAGTGCCATCAATGAATATCTGTGCATGCGATTGGCCTCGGCCGTCAAGCTGCCAGTGCCGTTGGTCCATCTCATCCAAGTACCTGAGTCGGTTTATATCGTCCAGCGCTATGACCGCATCGTGTCAGGCGACAGCATCAAATGCTTGCATCAGCTTGACGGCTGTCAATTGTTGGGCTTGGGGCAGGATTGGAAATATGAGAGGCAGGGACTGGTCAGCCTTAAACGGATAGTTGAAGCACTACGTGGGTTGCAGTTGTCGGCCAAGGACTTGCTGAGCTTCCAGCGTTGGGTCATGTTCAATTACCTGATTGGCAACAGTGATGCCCATGCCAAAAACGTTTCCGTCATGATTGATGAGACTGGCTATGCACTGGCGCCGTTTTATGACCTGCTATGCGTGCAGGTATACGGCGATGACCGCCTTGCGCTCTATATTGGGGATGAGGATCATTACAGCAGTGTTGGTGCCCACTCATGGGAGGCTTTTTGCGAAGACTGCGGCTTCAGCGTCAAGCCAACTCTAAGTCTGTTCATGAAAATGGCGAAGGATGTTGCGAAGGTTTGGACCACGGTAACGGGGCAGGCAAGCGCAGACTTTGCACTCTCTAAAGAAGAGTTGAAATTAATTCAGGCCATTACCGATGTCATCAAAAACAACTGCGCAGCAGCCATGTCCATGACGATGAATAGCTGACGGGTGTCGATCAATCGACCTTCCCAATCCTCTGCACCAACTTCGCCATCTCCTTCGCATCTCCGGTTACATAACGTTCAAACTCAGGCGAGTCTTGAAACATAAATGAGGTACCTGCTGATGCCAATGCTTGATTAGCACGCGCGTCTTGCGCTGCAAACTTGGCAGCTTGACGCAGTTTTTCTACTACTGGTGCGGGTGTATTGGCTGGAACAAACAAGCCAGACCACTGCGCGTATGCAATCGGTACGCCCAATTCTTTCAAACTGGGTACATCGGGCAAGCTGTTCAAGCGCCCATCGCCCCAGTGTGCCAATGCACGCAATTTGCCAGCTTTGATTTGCTGCACCACGCTGGCAGGGCCTGTTGATAGTGCTTCAATTTGCCCTGCAAGCAAACCCATCACAGCAGGAGCAGCGCCGGTGTAGGGAACATGCAGCATGAATGTTGATGTTGCGGCTTTGAGTTGCTCCATCGGTACGTGCATGGTGCCGTAGTTACCAGAGGAGCCAAAGGAGATCTTTGCAGGATTGGCTTTGACGTAGGCGACAAATTCGGCATAGGTCTTCCAAGGACTATCCGCACGCACAACCAAAACAGTGGGGTCTGCAGTAAACCGTGCAATGGGCTTGAGTTGATCTAACTGAAACATCGCATTGCGCTGCAACACTTTGTCTGCTTCAGGTAAGACAACAATAGAAGACAAGGCCATCAAAACCGTATAGCCATCTGCTTTGGACTTGGCGACTTGCGCCATACCAATGCCACCGCCTGCACCACCTTTGTTCTCGATGATGACAGTTTGTTTGAGGTATCTGCCCATCGCTTCGGCAACAGGGCGCCCAACAACGTCTGCTACACCACCAGGAGGGAATGGAACGACCATGGTGATGGTTTTATTGGGGTAGTCATCTTGTGCAAAGCTTGGAGTGATGACACACAGGCTTGCAATCAAAGCAACAAAAAATCGCAAGCTTTGTCGCGCAGCTTGCCCACCTGTCAGAAAAGTTCTCCATAAAAATGTTGAGTTCGCCACTGTTGTCTCCTGATTTTTTAAGTCATGCTAGCTAAATTGATGGTGTTCATGAGTAATCACGAACACATCCATACGCATAAGTTGTTTAGATAAACCGGTTCTCGATATGCCCTATTCCGTCAATCTCCACCCGCACCACATCCCCCGCTTTTAAGTAGCGTGGTGGTTTGAGTCCCATACCAACGCCAGCTGGGGTTCCCGTAGCAATGATGTCGCCTGAAAAGAGCGTGATGCCGCGTGAAATGGTTTCTATCAAGGTAGGAATATCAAAAATCATATTCTCGGTAGGCCCGTCTTGGCGTTGTTCGCCGTTGACAACGCAACGTACACGCGTGTGGGTGCCATCTAGTTCATCTGCAGTGACCATCCAAGGACCCATGGGGCAGAACGTATCGAAGGATTTGCCCATGTCCCATTGTTGGTGGCGCATCTGCACGTCACGTGCGGTCACATCGTTGACGATGGTGTAGCCAAAAACATGTTGCATGGCGTCAGCGGCCAGGATATTTTTGCCACCTTTGCCAATGATGACGGCGAGCTCGGCTTCGTAATCAATTTGCTCAGACACTTGCGCGCCAGGTAAATGCACGGAATCGAACGGGCCGACAACACACTCTGGCACTTTAGTAAACACAATGGGCCAAGCCTGTGTGTTGGTGTTGCTGTCTTTGAATACGGAGGTGGACAACTCTTTGGCATGCTCGTGGTAATTGCGACCCACGCACCAGATGTTGCGTCTGGGCACAGGTATAGGTGCCTCGAGTTGTACATCGCTAACGGCAAGTTGTTGGCTGGACACGGAGGGCCACTGGCCTCCCGCAACTACAGCTTCTAATAGGCGCAATGCGCCTAAATGGGCAATGTCTGCACTGACTTCAAAGGCCTGAACATGTAAGCCGTCAGATGAAACGCGGCCGACGTGGCGGGTGTTGTTGTGGCGAAAGGTGGCGATACGCAAGATGAACTCCTAAAAAGAAAAAACTAGAAAAAATTAAAAAGGCATTGGATTGAAAAAGGTTTGTCAGTCAAAAGATGGAATAAATAAAGCATGGGCAACAAAGTTATTCATGCTTTACTTTGGAGAGACTCATCAAGCCCGAGGCTAAAGCAGTTCCGAAAACAATCAAAACCCCACAACCCAACATCCATGGCGTGACAATTTCATCCAACCAGATAACACCTATGCAATTAGCAAAAACAGGGATAAGGTAAGTGACCGTCATGGCCGTTGCCGGCCCGTTACGCGTCATCAACCGAAAATAAATGACATAGGCCAATGCTGTGCAAAAGACTCCGAGCACTAGTAAAGACAACCAAGCGTGTAGAGGAGGAGGCTCAGAGGGCCAAAACCAAATAGCCGGAAGTAACAGAGTCATGCTGGCACCAAAAAAACTTCCCGTAGTGGTGACCATCACAGGGACATCAAATAAATACTTTTTGATGAAGCTGCCTGCTATGCCGTAGCACAAGGTGGCTAGCAAACAAGCAGCAATGGCCAGTTCTTCATCGCTATATGAGAGAGCAACAGCGCCTCCTGCACCATTGAAGGTCAAAAGCACTACGCCTGCAAATCCAAGCCCCAGGCCTATGACGCGCCATGCATTCAATTTGTCGCCCAGCCACCACCAGGCAATCAATGCGCCAAATAAAGGGGTGGTGGAATTCAAAATGGAGGATAGGCCTGTACTGATAAATAACAATGCAAATGAATAGCACGCAGCAGGAATCCCTGAACTCAACAAACCCATCAGCAAAATAGGACGCCAGCGATGCAACATAGCGTGCGTTTGGTCGCGCCACATCAAAATAGGCATGAGCGTAAGGGCTGCAATCGTGACGCGCACCCAGGCGGTCGCAAAAGGGCCAAATGCGTGCACACCCTCGCGCATAAAAAGAAATGAAGATCCCCACATCGCCGCGAGCAAAACAAACTCTGGCAGCCATTGGCCCCACGGCACTTTTTTGTCCATTAAGCGCAAGCGCCTTCTAAAGTTAGCAAGGCCAGTTTTCGATCCAGCCCACCTGCATAGCCCGTCAATGTGCCATTGCTTCCAATGACACGGTGGCAAGGCACCATGATGCTGATGGGGTTGCGTCCCACTGCGCCAGCTACAGCGCGAACAGAGGAGGGTGCGCCCATGTATTGGCTAATTTCGCTATACGTGACGGTTCTGCCGTAAGGAATTTTCAGCAAGGCCAGCCACACTTGTTGTTGGAATGCAGTGCCTGCATGTAAATCCAGAGGAATTTCAAAACGCTTGGTTTTATTAGAAAAATACGCTTGGAGAGACTTTTTTGCTTGTAACAAATACGCATTGTTGGATGCGTGCTGCCAATCTTCATAGGGGGGTAAATGTTTTTGATTGTCAAACCAAATTCCAGACAGCCCTATGTCTGTTGCCGACAAGATGATGCTGCCCAAGGGGCTAGTCGTCTTGGTGTAGACCGTAGCAGTAGGAAAGTTCATAGCAAATGGGGTTTCAATCTGTGAATGCGTAACAGCGATAACTCACTCTGAAAGCACTGCATCATAAAGAGTATTAGGCCCAAAAAGCGCGCGCTTGGGGTTGATTCTGCGGCGGATAAATGCCACCTAAAATTACAGGATGCAAGTTAATCCTTCTATATTCAAAGCTTATGACATACGTGGCGTCGTACCTTCCACGCTAACAGAGGAAGTTGCCTACCATCTTGGACAAGCATTTGGCACGCATGCAGCCGCCAATGGCGAAACCGTGGTGGCGGTAGGGCGTGATGGCCGGTTGAGCGGTCCTTCATTGTCGCAAGCCCTGATACGCGGGTTGATCGATGTTGGTGTACAAGTGATAGATATCGGTGCAGCTACAACCCCCATGTTGTACTTTGCGGCAAGCACGCTGTGCGCTAGCGGAATTCAAGTGACAGGAAGTCACAACCCAAAAGATTACAACGGCTTCAAAATGGTGTTGGGTGGTCGTGCTATCTACGGTGATGAAATTCAAGCCTTGCGCACCATCATGCAAAACGGCACTTGGGTGATGAAATCAGGCGGAAGTGTTAAGCAAGTGGATGTGACTGCTGCGTACCAAGCACGCATAGTGAGTGATATCAAATTACAGCGACCTATGAAAATCGTTGTCGACTGTGGCAATGGCATTGCAGGTGCAACTGCACCCTCGATATTTCGTGCGATTGGTTGCGAGGTCATTGAGTTGTTCAGTGAGGTAGATGGCAATTTCCCCAACCACCATCCAGACCCCAGCAAACTCGATAACTTGAAAGATTTACTGCACGCTTTGAAAAATAGCGATGCTGAAATAGGTTTGGCATTCGACGGCGATGGGGACCGTTTGGGCATTGTGACCAAAGACGGCAACATCATTTTTCCTGACCGCCAAATGGCTTTGTTTGCACAAGATGTTTTGTCACGCGTGCCTGGCGGAACGATTGTGTTTGATGTGAAGTGCTCGCAACGCTTAGGCCCAGCCATTCGTCTCGCGGGTGGTCAAGCGCTGATGTTCAAAACCGGCCATTCTTTGATCAAAGCCAAGATGAAGGAAATCAACTCGCCTTTGGGCGGAGAGATGAGTGGCCATATCTTTTTCAAAGAGCGTTGGTTTGGGTTTGACGACGGTACCTACGCAGGTTGCCGTTTATTAGAAATCGTCAGTAAAAGCGCAGACGCGAGCGTTGTTCTCAACGCCTTACCCACTAGCTTTTCAACGCCTGAGCTCAACGTGGGATGCGCAGAAGGTGAACCACACCGTGTCAGTGCTGCGCTGCTCGATTTGGTTGCCACTGGCAATTTGCCATCGCCCGCCTTTGAGCCTGAAGTTTGCGCGATGGATGGATTGCGTATTGACTGGAGTGACGGCTTTGGTTTGATCCGAGCCTCTAACACTACGCCAGTCTTGGTATTGCGATTCGAAGGCCATACCCAAGAAGCTTTGTCTCGGATTGAACACGATATGTTGGTTTTGCTGCGCGCGGTCAAGCCCGATGCGCAACTGCAAGAGGCTGCGCATTGAAGGTTGCGCACGTCACTGCACCCTTGCGGGTTTTGGTGGTGAAGCTCTCGTCTTTGGGCGATGTGGTCCACACATTGCCCGCTGCAATGGACATACACGCTAATTGTCCGAATGCGCAAATTGATTGGGTCGTCGAATCCAGTTTTGCACCTATTGTCAAAGCCTGCTCTGCGGTGCATCGTGTGATTGCCTGTGATCTGCGCCGTTGGCGTAAAAATATGTGGGCTCAAGACACGCGAGAGTCTTGGCGCGCTTTCTTGGCCGAGTTGCATCAAGAGCGGTATGACGCCATCATCGATTTACAAGGACTTACTAAATCTGCCTTGGTATCTTGGCTGGCACATACCGCTTCTCGTGGAAAGCGTTTCGCCATGGCGCATGCAACCGATGGTTCGGCTTATGAGCGCCCTACACGTTGGGTGGCAGATGTGGCAATTGATGTAGAGCCGCATATTCATGCCATGACGCGCGGCCGTTTAATGTGTGCCAAAGCCCTGCACTATGAAGTGCCGTCCCTATTGCAATACGGGTTGAATCCTTCAAAAAATAAACAGCACCCCGTCACACAAAATGGTAAAAATTTAGTTGTGTTTGTCCACGGTACCTCCCGTGCTGACAAAGAATGGCCCTTGGCGAATTGGCATGCATTGGGTTTGCGTTTATCCGATGAAGGCTATCAAATTGTCTTACCGCATGGCAATGAAGAAGAGCGTTTGCGCAGTGTTGCGATGGCAGAGATGATCCCCCATGCCATCGTATGGCCTCGTATGACGATCGATGACTTGATGCAAGCGATGGCATCCACTGTTGGCGTGGTTGGGGTTGACAGTGGCTTGAGCCATATTGCGGTGGCCTTGAATTTGCCGCATGTACAAATTTATAACTTTGACACCGCATGGCGTACGGGACCTATTGGTAACGCCCATGAAAAAATTCGCCAACGCAGTGTGGTCGACTTTCCCACGCCATCCGTAGACGCTGTTTGGTCTTTGTGGCAGGAGTGCATGGCGTGATACTGGGTGTGTATTCTTGGTTCATGCAAGCGATGCAACCCTTGTTGCGCAGTAAGTTGCGTAGGCGCGGATTGAAAGAGCCAGGCTACTTAGAAAATATCGAGGAGCGGTTTGGTGTGTACGCCAATACATTCAAAACGACAACCCATCCAGAACCATCTTCCCGCGCTTGTATTTGGGTGCATGCTGTTTCTTTGGGTGAAACACGTGCGGCGGAGGTTTTGCTGCATGCTTTGCGCGCTGAATATCCCCATGTACGAATTGTCCTGACCCACGGTACTGCTACGGGTCGTGCGCTAGGTGCCTCTCTTTTAAAAGAGGACGACATTCAAGTTTGGCAACCGTGGGATACACCAACCATCGTGCAAAGATTTCTTCACCATTTCCAGCCGCACTTGGCTGTGGTGCTGGAGACAGAGGTATGGCCTAACTGGGTGGCGCAATGCAAGCGCGCCAACATTCCCATGGTGTTGGTCAATGCCCGTATGAGTGAAAAAAGCATGCTCAGTGCACAACGTCTTGCATGGTTATCCGGCCCCGCATATGCCGGGCTCAACGGAGTCTGGGCTCAAACCCCCGATGATGCCAAGCGCTTGGAATTACTGGGTGCACCGGTGATGGAAGTTGTGGGAAATCTGAAATTTGATGCCCAACCTAATTCGGTATTACTGGCGCAAGCCTTGTTGTGGAGTAAAAACTTTACCCGTCCCGTCGTTTTATTAGCCAGTTCACGCGAGGGTGAAGAAGACTTGTGGCTTGACGCATTGCAGGCTTTGAAAGAAAACCCTGTCGATGGACAAGAGCATGTACATGCGGTCCATTGGTTGGTTGTGCCAAGACACCCGCAGCGTTTCGATGAAGTGGCGCAAGCGATTCTGAGCCGAGGTTGGAAGCTATCGCGTCGCAGTGAATGGGTGGATGGCCCCGGTCAAATCGACGAGGCACATTTAGATACGGTCTGGTTGGGTGACTCCATGGGAGAGATGTCGCTCTATTTCGGCCTAGCAGATGTGGCGTTATTGGGCGGCAGCTTTATGCCTCTCGGCGGTCAAAACCTGATAGAAGCAACTGCCTGTGGTTGCCCCGTCATCATGGGGCCACATACGTTTAATTTTGCTGAGGCAGCCGAGCTAGCCCTAAAGGCAGATGCAGCCATTCGCGTGAAAGACATGGCGCAAGCTGTGACATCGGCATTGCAATTGGTCTGTTCAGGACCGGATGAAAGCAACTATGTATCAGCTTGTCTGGCATTCACGCAAAAGAACAAAGGTGCAACCCAACGCACCGTGCAGGCACTAAAGCCTTATTTGCACACTTGACTGATTAAGGCGCCAGTAATTGGTTAATCTCTTGCAAGTCTTGCGGCGTCAAGGTGCCAGCTGCTTGGCGCAGCTTCAAATTACCCACTAAAACGTCGTAACGCGCTTTGGCTAAATCACGCTTGGTTTGATAGAGCTGGCTTTGAGAGTTGAGCACATCAATATTGATGTTGACACCAACCGAGTAACCCAGCTTGTTGGCATCCAAGGCACTTTGGGTCGAGGCTTCGGCGGCTTCATAAGCTTTGACTTGGCTTAAACCAGCAATCAAGCCTAAGTATGCCGAGCGGGTCGTCTGCGCCACCGTGCGTTTGGCATTTTCAAAGTCGGATACTGCTTTGGCTTCCAATGCTTTAGTTTCACGAATTCGGTATTGCGTGGTAAGACCTGCGAAGAGGGGAACGCT
>CANBZB010000078.1 GCA_947373745.1 Burkholderiales bacterium
CTCTCTGCTCACCTTCAACTTGTATTTAGAACTCAAGAAAAAATCTCTTGCAAACTGCTCGTTTGATGGGATGGTCTTGAAACGGCTAGCGCAACATCTTATGAGCTCTTGTGCAAAACGGTGTTTTACGAGTTCAGTACTACTATTCATTTTGAAACTTATCCTAGTTTTCAAGTTGGCAAGTAATTTTGGTAATTTGTAGTAATTTGCATGTTTAAATTGCAAAAATCGATGGCGTGTCGTTTTACCAAAATAGTATTTAAGTAATAAATTTATTGATATAAATAAATCAATTAATATTATTTAAATACGATCAGCATGCAAATTGAGAAGACCAAGTTGCAGGTTCTTAAAAGACTTTTCCAAAGTGCAAATAGGTTTACATCAATTGACGTACTACCCGGTCCCAGTTAACACTTCACGCCTTATCGATAAAGGATTGAAGTTATGAAATGCAGGTTTGGTCTGGTAGCAGCGCTACTAAGCGGTTTGTTGTTGAGTGCGGGCAGTAGTTGGGCGGCAGATTTCCCCAATCGTCCTATTAAATGGATCGTTCCCTACCCACCTGCTGGCACAACAGATGTTTTGGCCCGTATCGTTGCCCAATCCTTAAGCGAACGCCTAGGCCAACAAGTGATCGTGGAAAACAAGCCAGGCGGTGGCAACAACATTGGCACCGAGTTTGTCGTCAATGCGCCTGCAGACGGTTACACCATGCTTTTAGTAAACCCGGCTAACGGCATCAATGCCACGCTGTACAAAAAACTGAACTACAACTTTATTCGTGATATCACCCCCGTCGCTGGGATTGTTCGAACACCGAATGTGATGGTCATCACCAATAGTTTGCCCGTGAAAAACGTGGCCGAATTCATTGCCTATTGCAAAGCCAATCCCACCAAGGTCAATATGGCCTCATCTGGCAGCGGTACATCGGTGCATTTGTCTGGTGAATTGTTCAAATACATGACGGGCTGCCAAATGGCCCATATCCCCTACAAAGGTGCTGGCCCAGCTTTAACGGACTTGATTGCCGGACAAGTGCATGTGTTGTTTGACAACCTGCCTTCGTCGGTACCGCACATCAAATCTGGCCGTATTCGCGCGCTGGCAGTGACTTCCAAGAACCGCGAGCCATCGATGCCAGACACACCCACCGTGGGCGACACGGTGGCTGGCTACGAGGCCACAGCTTGGTTTGGCATTGGCATGCCCAAGGGCGTACCGCGTGAAGCTGTAGACCGTATCAACCAAGAAATCAACCGTATCTTGGCCGACCCCAAAATGCGCGAGCGTTTGGCAGACTTGGGCGGTTTGCCGATCCCTGGAACTCCAGAGGACTTTGGAAAAACCATCGCATCGGAAACAGAGAAATGGGGCAAAGCAGTCACCGCCTCTGGAGCCACTGCGGAGTAATGCAAGTATTTCAAGAAGCGATTGATTTCGCCTTCGCACATGAAACCAGCTGGAGTCGCGAAAACCTAGACAACTTCGGCATTCACAAAGCCGACCCAGCTCCATTTAACCAATTACTCGGCCCCGTGCATCCGCGCGGTGGTGTCAGTGGCGTTATCCACGTAGCAGGTGAGAAAGTGTGCGAATGGGGAGAGCCCCATCGCGCAGACTTAACCTTCTCGATTGCCAAAACCTACCTCGCCATGCTCGCTGGTGTGGCACACGACACGGGTTTGTTACCCGACATCAACGAAGCAGTTCACCGCAAAATCGCAGGCATTGGATTCGAAGACCCCCACAACGCACAAGTCACCTGGATGCATTTGTTGCAACAAACCAGCGAATGGCAAGGCAATTGTTTTGGTATTCCAGATCAAGTGGACCGCTATCGCCACCTGCAATACCAACCCACGCCACCCGTAGGAAAAAAAGGCGATGCCAGACCTTTGCAAACACCCGGCACCTATTGGGAATACAACGATGTGCGCATCAACCAATTAGCGCTTGCACTTTTGCATGTGTTTCGCCGCCCTTTGCCTGAGGTGTTTCGCGAAACCATCGCACAACCTTGCGGTGTGAGCGACAACTGGAAGTGGGAGGGTTACCACAACAGTTGGGTAGAGATAGACGGACACCGCATGCAGTCTGTCCCTGGCGGCACGCACTGGGGCGGCGGAATGTCCATTTCCAGTGCAGACCAAGCCTTGATCGGGCAAATGTTGCTCAACGGCGGGCGCGTAGGCGGAAACCAAGTGTTATCGCAAGCATGGGTGCGCAGCATGCACGCCCCTTGCGATATTGCCAACTGGTATGGCATGTTAGTGTGGCTCAACACCCAACGCGGTATTTGCAAAGGTGCTTCAGAGTCGAGCTACTTTTGTATTGGAGCTGGCGCTTCGTTTGTGTGGATAGACCCAGAACTTGATTTGGTCGCGGTGGTGCGTTGGATTGAGGGGTCGCACATCAATGGTTTTTGTGAACTGGTTACTAAAGCACTGCGTAAGTAGTGCAAACGTGATGGCATACAAAACCACTTACACCCAAACTTTCCTAGCAACTCTCAATATTGCATCTGCAGCCAAGCCTTTTCTAAACGCTTAACACTCACTGGCTGTGGCGTGCGCAACGCTTGCGCAAAAAAACTCACGCGCAATTCTTCTAGCAACCATCGGTAAGCCAACATACGCTCATCGGTGGCGCCTTTGCGCTCCGCCACCAAGCGCCAATATTTTTGCTCCCACGGTTTGAGCTCAGCCATCTTGCTGGCGTCGCGTGCGGGGTCTTCGCGCAACTTATCTAGGCGCAAAACAATGGCTTTGAGGTAACGCGTGAAGTGTTGCAATTGCGTGTAAGGCGTTTCCGAGACAAAACGCTTGCCCACCAAACGTTGCAGTTGCTGTGCGCAATCGGCCACTACATCAGGGTGCGCTTTGGTGTCTTTAATTTTTCGGCTGGCTTGGGCGAATTCAATCAAGACGTTTGAGGCCACTCTGGCGATTTCGTTGGCAATCAAGGTTAAGCGGCCTCGTCCTTCTTCTAAGCGTTGTTGAAACGATGCGGCGTCTTTGGGTAATGGGTCTAACAAAAACGCCCGCTCTAGCGCCAAATCCAAAATTTGTTGTTTGAGTTCATCCGCCGTGCCCCCACCCGATCCATCGTTGGCTTTTCCAACCAACATGTAAGTGACCGACATTTTTTGTAAGTCTGGCAAATTCTTTTCTAAATACTTGATGGCATCTTTGATTTGCAAAGCAAACAAACGCCGCAAACCTGCGCGGTGTTTGCTTACCGCCATATCGGGTTCGTCAAATACCTCTATGCGCACGGCATCACCCGTATCGACCAAGGCAGTAAAGCCCACCAAGGTTTGATCGCCTTGGGTAATTTCCATCAACTCTGGCAACTCACCAAACGACCAGGTGGTGAAAGTTTTTTCTGTGCTGTCCGCGGCGACTTGTTGGTGCGATGCATGTCGCGCATGTGATGGATTATTTTTCGCAAGACGTCCCTGCTGCGCTGGCTGGCTTGGGTTGTTAGAGAACTCAGAGAACTGGCCAACGTCCGGTGACTCTTGCGCTTTAGGCATAGCTTCTTTCAACCCTGCCAGTGCCTGAAACGCACCCCGCGCCTGCGCACCCCAATGCGATTTCAAGGCGCTGAGTTGTCTGCCTTGTGCGAGTTGACGGCCATGTTCATCGACCACGCGGAAGTTCATAAACAGATGTTGCGCCAGCATGTCAGGCTTGAGGTCTGCGCGCTTCAAATCCAAATTCGTTTCAGCTCGGACCAAGGTCAATACGGCATCCACCAAAAACCCGTTGCCAAACTTTTCATCTGTACTTAAAACTTGGGTAAAACGCTCTGCTGCATCCGGCAAAGGCACCAAACGCGCACGCGGTTTTTGGTGCAAGGTTTTGAGGAGCGCCAGCACTTTTTGTCCCAGCATGCCCATCACCAACCAGTCCGCCCGCTCTTCGCTGACTTGGTTGAGGACATACAAAGGCACGGTCACGGTCATGCCGTCTTTGGCGTCACCGGGCTCATGCAAATACTCGACCATGCAATCCACACCACCCAAACGCACCGTGGCTGGAAAGGCCTGGGTGGTAATGCCGGCGGCTTGGTGCCGCATCAGCTCTTCTTTGTTGAGCATCAACAAATTGGATTGACGCTTGACTTCTTCTCGGTACCAACGCTCTAGCGTCACCAAGCTACACACATCGGCCGGCAACTGCTGGTCGTAAAACGCGTAGATCAAAGCATCATCGACCAACACGTCTTGGCGCCGCGATTTATGTTCGAGTTCTTGCACCTCCTCAATCAACCGTTGGTTGGCGGCTAAAAAACGAAGTTTGGTGTCTAACTCGCATTCCACCAAAGCTTGTCGAATAAAGATGTCTCGCGCGCCAGCCGCATCGACCTTGCTGTAGCTGACCCGTCGGCCGTTGTAAACCACCAAGCCATAAAGCGTTGCGCGCTCTAGCGCTTTGACCTCGCCGGCTTTTTTCTCCCAATGCGGATCGAGCAATTGCTTTTTGAGCAAATGTCCACCCACCTGCTCCAGCCACTGCGGTTCGATATTGGCAACACCACGGCCAAACAAACGCGTGGTCTCCACCAACTCGCTAGCCACAATCCAACGCCCTGGCTTTTTGCGCAAGTGCGCACCAGGGTGCGGATAAAACTTGATGCCGCGCGCGCCCAAATACTCATGCGCGTTGCTGGTACGCGTGCCGACAGTCGCTGCATTGCTAGCAACGGGCTCCGCTTTAAAACCAATATTGCCCAACAACCCCGCCAACATCGCCATATGCAGCTCTTCGTAACTCGCGGGCTGGGTGTTGAGACGCCATTTGTGTTCGCGCACCACGGTCAGCAATTGCGAATGCGTGTCTCGCCATTCGCGCACGCGCCGCACGTTGACAAAGTTTTGTCGCAGCAAGGCTTCGTATTTGCGGTTGGACAGTTTGTGTTCTTGCTCCCCGCCTGTGCGTCCCTGCTCCAGCCACTTCCACAGCGACAGATACCCACTGAATTCGCTGCGGTCATCGTCGAACTTGGCATGGGCTTGATCGGCAGCGGCTTGCGCTTCCATCGGTCGGTCACGCACGTCTTGTCCGCTCAAAGCAGAGGCGATCACCAAAACCTCTTCCAAAGCATTGCGCTGCCGCGCTTCCAAAATCATGCGCCCTATGCGCGGGTCTAGCGGCAGTTTGGAGAGTTCGACACCAATGGGTGTGAGTTCATTGGCGTCGTCTACTGCACCCAGTTCGTTGAGCAGTTGGTAGCCATCAGAAATTGCTTTGGGGCGCGGTGCTTCTAAAAAGGGAAACCGTTCGACATCGCCCAAATGCAGCGATTTCATACGCAAGATCACACCCGCAAGCGAGCTGCGCAAAATCTCCGGATCGGTAAACCGAGCACGTCCTTGAAAGTCTTGCTCGTCGTACAAGCGAATGCAAATGCCATCGGCCACACGCCCGCATCGGCCTGCGCGTTGGTTGGCGGCCGCTTGGCTGATGGGCTCGACCATCAACTGCTCGACCTTGCTGCGCCAGCTATAACGTTTGACCCGGGCGCTGCCCACGTCAATCACATAGCGAATACCAGGCACGGTCAATGAGGTCTCGGCCACATTGGTAGCTAAGACGATGCGCCGGCCGGAGGTGTTGTCAAACACGCGGTCTTGCTCGGCACTGGAGAGTCGGGCAAATAGGGGCAAGACTTCAGCGCCACGCAAAACAGGCGAATGGCTCAAATGCCCGCGCAAATGCTCTGCCGCTTCGCGAATCTCACGCTCGCCAGGCAAGAACACCAAAATCCCGCCTTGTTGCGAAGGCTGTTGCCACAACTCGTCGACGGCATCGGCAATCGCTTGGTTCACGTCGTATTCGCGGCTTTCCTCGTAGGGGCGGTAGCGCATCTCCACTGGGAACATGCGGCCCGACACCATCAACACAGGCGCTGGTCCTTTGGCGCTGGCAAAGTGCTGGGCGAATCGGTCGGCGTCAATCGTGGCGGAGGTGACGATGATTTTCAGATCTGGTCTGCGCGGCAAGATTTCACGCAAATAGCCCAGTAAAAAATCAATGTTCAAACTGCGCTCGTGCGCCTCGTCGATGATCAAGGTGTCGTAGGCTTTGAGTAGCGGGTCGTTTTGCGTCTCTGCCAGCAAGATACCGTCGGTCATCAGTTTGACGCTGGCCGTCTTGCTCAACCGGTCTTGAAAGCGCACCTTAAAACCCACCACTTCGCCCAAAGGTGTTTTGAGTTCTTCGGCGATCCGCTTGGCGACAGAACTCGCCGCGATGCGCCTAGGCTGGGTGTGTCCAATCATTTGGCGGTTTTGACCGCGACCCAGCAACAATGCCATTTTGGGCAGTTGGGTGGTTTTGCCAGACCCCGTCTCACCGCACACGATGATGACTTGGTGCGCCTGCATAGCGGCCATGATGTCGTCACGGCGCTCGCTCACGGGCAAGTCTGGCGGAAAGGTAATCTTCAAAGCTGAAGACATTGGGTCAGTGTTGGACAAAAGTAAGCGAACTTTGGGTGACAATCCGCAATTATCCCGCCCACACAGACACACACCCTCCATGTCCGCAGTCTTTAACTTCACTTTTGTGCCTTGGTTTCGCTCGGTGGCACCGTATATCCACATGCACCGCGGCAAAACCTTTGTGGTGGGCATCGCGGGCGAAGCGATTGCTGCTGGCAAATTACCCAACCTAGCGCAAGACTTGGCGCTGATACAAAGCATGGGTGTGCGCGTGGTGTTGGTGCACGGGTTTCGCCCGCAGGTCAATGAACAGCTCGCCGCCAAAGGCCACGTTCCACAATACTCCCACGGCATGCGTATCACCGACAGCGTGGCTCTGGACTGCGCGCAAGAAGCCGCCGGCCAATTGCGTTATGAGATTGAGGCCGCTTTTAGCCAAGGATTGCCCAATACGCCGATGGCGGGCGCGACTGTCAGGGTGATTTCTGGTAACTTCATCACCGCACGGCCCGTGGGCATTTTGGATGGCATCGATTTTCAAAGCTCAGGTTTGGTGCGCAAAGTAGACGTAGCAGGCATCACCCAAACCTTGACCGCTGGGTCGATGGTGTTGCTCTCGCCTTTTGGTTTTTCCCCCACAGGCGAAGCGTTCAATTTGACGATGGAAGAAGTGGCGACCTCCGTCGCAACAGCCTTGCAAGCCGACAAGCTGATTTTTGTCACAGAGACACTGGGCTTGCGCATACGTCCGACTGAGCCTGCTAGCGAAGACAACCCGATCGATACCGAGTTGCCGTTGGACGCTGCTGAAAAGTTACTCTCCACTCTGCCTGCTACCACCAATCCGTCGGACTTAGCCTTTTATCTACAACACTGTGTCAAAGCCTGCAAAAGTGGTGTGGAACGCAGCCACATCTTGCCTTTCTCGGTAGACGGGGCTTTGTTACTCGAGGTCTATACCCACGACGGCATCGGCACCATGGTGGTCGACGAAAAATTGGAAAGCCTGCGCGAAGCCACCCACGAAGACGTAGGCGGTATCTTGCAACTCATCGAACCCTTTGAGAACGACGGCACCCTGGTCAAGCGCGACCGTAACGAGATCGAACGCGACATTGGCCAATACACCGTCATCGAGCACGACGGCGTCATATTTGCCTGCGCTGCGCTGTATCCCTATTTAGAACAACACACGGGAGAAATGGCTGCCCTGACGGTGTCTCCCCAATCGCAAGGCCAAGGCGACGGCGAAAAAGTACTCAAACGTATTGAACAACGCGCCCGCAACAAAGGCTTGACAAGCATCTTTGTGCTGACCACGCGCACCACCCACTGGTTCTTAAAACGGGGTTTTGTGCAAGTCGATGCCGATTGGTTACCCGAAGCGCGTAAGCGCAAATACAACTGGGACCGCAAAAGCTTGGTCTTGGTCAAGCATCTGACCTAGACGCCCAAAGCGTCACCAGCGCCAGCATTCCTAGTCCAACAAAGGCAACAAAGGACCAGTTGGCGATCGATCCGCCCCAAAAAGTCCAATCTACCTGACTGCAATCGCCACCCCCCTTGAAAATCATAGGGATGGCGGTTTTTAGCGGAAATGTTTCAATCATTCCGTAAAAATCACGTCCGCAGGACACCACCTCGGGTGGATACCACTGCAACCAACTTTGACGTGCTGCCACGTAAGCACCACCGGCAGCCAAGCCAAACAAGCTCAAGCCAACCCCTAAAGTTATGGATCGCCCAGTCAGAAGACTGCCCAGCAAGGCCACCAAGGTCATTAGGACCATCGCGTAACGTTGCACGATGCACATGGGGCAAGGCTCTAAGCCGACCACATGCTGCAAATACAAGCCGAATGACAACAAACCCATGCAAGTAAAAGCCATCCATACCCAGACAGCGCGAGGTTGGCCTAAGAAAGCACGCAACATAGGTTTTCCATGGATAAAAATGCGATTGTCGCTGTGAAACAATCAGTCCAATCGCCTCAGGCGAAATACCAACCAAATGGCATGACCCTACAACTCCCCGATTTGACGCAAACGCCCCGACTGCAACAGTTCGTATCGCAGTTGGACGAAGTTCTCAGAAACACCCAAGTGGAAGCTGACATCTTGCAGCGCTCCACTCTCTTACTGAAGCAATTGATTCAGCAAGACGACTGGTTGCCCGACACTTTTGCACAACCCAGCGCCGAGCGCTACCAACAGTATTTACTCTACGCTGACCCAGACGATCGCTTTTCTGTCGTGAGTTTTGTGTGGGGCCCTGGCCAGTCGACTCCTATCCACGATCACACCGTGTGGGGCTTGGTGGGTATCTTGCGTGGCGCTGAGTTGTGCCAGCCCTTCGTCAAAGACTCCCAAGGCCACTGGCTCGCCAGCAACGCCCAAAAACGTCTCGAAGTCGGCGAAGTCGAACCTGTCTCCCCTCATATTGGTGATGTGCACCGCGTCTGGAACGCCGTGCCTGACGACGTTTCCATCAGCATCCATGTGTACGGGGCCAATATTGGCAAAGTGCGACGCCATGTTTTTCACGAAGACGGCACGGTCAAAGAATTCATTTCAGGCTACAGCAACCCCTTAAAAGACCTGCCTGGCGGCTTTGACGTCACCACTTTTTTAGAGGTGCGCAATGCGCTTTTGCAAAAGCGTGAAATCGCTTTGATCGATGTACGTGAAGAAGACCCCTACGCGCAATCGCACCCCTTGTTTGCAGCCAATATGCCTTTAGGGCGCATCGAACAAGAAGCATGGACGCGCATTCCCAGACGCGATACCCCCATCGTGCTGTACGGCAGCAATCTTGCAGGCGAAGACTTGAGTCTTCCCGCCGCACGCATTTTCAAACGACTGGGCTACAGCCAGATCACGGTGTTAGCAGGTGGCTTACAAGGCTGGAAAGACAGCGGCGGAGAATTGTTTCGCGATGTCAATGTGCCCAGTAAATCCTTTGGCGAATTGGTCGAGTCGGTGCGCCACACGCCCTCCCTCTCTGCGCAAGAAGTCAAAGCTTTGATCGACTCCAACGCCGATGTGGTCGTTCTCGACAGCCGCCGTTTTGATGAATACCAAACCATGAGCATCCCCAAGGGCGTTAGCGTGCCCGGAGCCGAGTTGGTTTTACGTGCAAGGGCCATGGCGCCTAGGGCGACGACACGCATCATCGTCAACTGCGCGGGACGCACACGCAGCATCATTGGCACGCAGTCGCTTATCAACGCAGGGATTCCCAACCCTGTCAGCGCACTGCGTAACGGCACGATTGGCTGGACCTTGGCTGGGCAAAGTCTGGTGCAGGGTGCATCGCAACGCTTTCCCGAGGTCGACGAGGCTATCCAAAAACAATCCGCAGCGTCCGCCAAAGCGGTGGCCTATCGCGCAGGAGTGGGTCGCGTCCACATGGACGAGTTGCAGGCTTGGCTGGCCGATACAACACGTACCACCTATTTTTTAGATGTACGCACGCCAGAAGAGTTTGCTGCCGGCCATGTGGTGGGTGCTCGTAGCGCACCTGGTGGCCAACTGGTGCAAGAGACCGATCACGCAGCCCCCGTGCGCGGCGCGCGCATTGTGTTGTGCGACAACGAAGGCGTGCGCGCCAATATGTCGGCCTCTTGGTTAGCGCAAATGGGATGGAATGTCTATGTACTAGAAGGCTTACAAGCACAAGACTTCGCGCACACTGACATCGCAGCGCCACTGCTTCCCGATACAGAGGGCCCACTCACCAAAGCAACGCCTGCGCAGGTCAAGGCCTGGTTGGCCGACCGTAACAGCCACACCGTGTTGCTGGACTTCAGCACCAGCGCCCAATTTGTCAAAGGCCACATCCAAAACGCTTGGTGGGTGTTGCGCAGCGAACTCAAACAAAGCCTCATCGGCGCGCACAAAGGACACCGTTATGTGCTGACTTGTCATAACGGCCATGCTTCGCGTTATGCCGCCCAAGACGTTAAAGCCATGTCCAAAGCAGGGGTCGAAGTAGTCTGGTTGGAGGGTGGAAACACCGCATGGGCCGCAGCTGGCAATAGTTTGCAAACCGGCGACCGCCAAATGGCGGTGGAACGCATAGACCGCTACCGCCGCCCCTATGAAGGCACCGATAACGCAGCCGCCGCCATGCAAGCCTACTTGGATTGGGAGTTCGGCTTGGTCGAACAACTTGGACGCGACGGTACGCACCACTTTCGGGTCATCTAAACTTCACCTTTTATAGAAAATCACTATGGCACGCACAGTTCAATGCATCAAACTCGGCACCGAAGCCGAAGGTCTCGACTTTCCTCCCTACCCTGGCGACTTGGGTAAAAAATTATGGGAAAGCGTCAGCAAAAAAGCTTGGGCTGAATGGATGACGCAACAAACCATGTTGGTCAACGAAAACCGCTTGAACCTAGCCGACCAGCGCGCCCGCGAATACCTCAAACGCCAAATGGAAAAACACTTCTTTGGCGATGGTGCAGACGCGGTGCAGGGCTATGTTCCGCCGCCAAGCGCCTAATTCCGCATCCCCCCAAGCCGCCTGTGTCATTGGCGCTGGAATCTCTGGCGCCAGT
>CANBZB010000079.1 GCA_947373745.1 Burkholderiales bacterium
GCATTCCCACCAGCTTCTTCGATACCTGCTACAGCGGCATCGGCTAGTTTTTGTAAGCCACTGTTACATGGAGTGATCGTGCTGTGGCCGTTGGCAACGCCCACCATGGGTTTGACAAAGTCACCCTCTTGGTAGCCCATGGCGTAATACATCGAGCGGTTGGGAGCGCGAGATTTGCCTTCGGTGATGTTGGCGGAACGGCGATTGATTTTGAGAGGTGAAGTGGCCATGGTGAAGTGCTCAGTCTGACAAAAACGCTTAGTTTAGCCCCCTCAGCAGAGCCTGTGTGGGGCGGAGTCGCCTATGCAAACCTCGCGCACAATGGCGGACATGTTGATGCATCCCCAATTTGATCCCGTCGCTTTGCAACTCGGGCCCATCGCCATCCATTGGTATGGCATTACTTATCTAGTAGCTTTTGCCCTTTTTCTCTTTTTAGCGAAACGCCGTTTGCAACACGCGCCCTATGCAGATTGGGTGGCGCAAGGTAAGTGGTCCGTTCAAGATGTCGACGACTTGCTGACCTACGGGGTGATGGGGGTGGTTTTGGGCGGGCGCGTGGGTTATTGCCTTTTTTACAAACTACCCTATTACGCTGAGCACCCCATAGAAGTGTTTTATGTGTGGCAAGGCGGTATGAGCTTTCATGGTGGCATGTTGGGCGTGATTGCGGCGATGGCGCTGTTTGCATGGCAACGCAAACGCCCTTGGTTGGCCGTGACTGATTTCATCGCGCCTTGTGTGCCAACTGGGTTGGCGGCGGGCCGAGTCGGCAATTTCATCAACGGTGAGTTATGGGGCAGGGCAGCAGACCCTGATTTACCTTGGGCGATGGTGTTTCCACAAAGCGGCTCACTTTTGGCGCGCCACCCTTCACAGGTGTACCAATTTTTAGGTGAAGGCTTGCTCTTGTTTGTGGTGATGTGGCTGTATGCCAAAAAGCCTAGGCCCTTAGGGGCTGTGTCGGGCGTCTTTTTGATGGGCTATGGAGCGATGCGTTTTATGGCTGAATACTTTCGCGAGCCAGATGCCCATTTGGGTCTTTTGGCCTTCGGCCTGAGCATGGGGCAGTGGTTATGCGTTCCCATGGTGGCGGTAGGCGCTTGGATGTGGGCGGCGGTTGTGTTACAAAACGGTGAAACATCCACTACCCCAACCGAATGAACGCTACCAACTGGCTCAGTACCAAACTCAATTTGTTACGTAATTCTGCGCCAGCAAGCCTTCCCCCAGAAGAAGTTGCCCGTTCGACGCGTGAGCGCTTAGACGCCACCGTTCGCAAACAAAAAGAAGCGCTATCGCCCCGTTCCTTGCGGCGCACGCTTTTGTTGTTGCAGTCTGTGGTTGACCCCAAAGTGAGCGAAGTGGAAGGCGGGCGTCGTGCCAAAGCCCTTGCAGATTGGTACGCCAAAGCCGAAACCAGTGAACGTCAAGATTTGTGGTTGCTTATTAGTGAGCAATTTGGTCCTGACCCAGCCAAAGTCCGTGCCGCTAGGGATGAATACGACGCAGCCCTTGGCACTGTGGATGAAGGCGCAGCCGAAATTCGCCTCCGACGCGCCTTGGTGTCGCCGCGCACCCGTTTGTTGCAACGCTTTGCCGCCTATCCAGGCGGCATGCGGTTTTTGGTGGATTTACGCGCTGAGATGTTGCCGCACATCAAAGGCAATAAGCGCTTGCTGGCGCTAGATGCAGAGTTGGAAAACCTGTTCTCCACTTGGTTTGATGTTGCCTTTTTGGAGTTGCGCACCATCAGTTGGGACTCGCCCGCTTCCTTGATCGAAAAGCTCATCAAGTACGAAGCGGTGCACGATATTCGCAGTTGGGCAGATCTCAAAAACCGGTTGGATAGCGACCGCCGTTGCTATGGTTTCTTTCACCCCAGTTTGCCCAATGAGCCTCTGATATTTGTGGAAGTCGCTTTGCTCGACGAGATCGCCGACAACATCATGCCTTTATTGGACGAGACCGCCGCCAACGCGGATTTGCACAAGGCCTCCGTCGCTATTTTTTATTCCATCAGCACTACACAAACAGGCTTGCGCGGTGTGAGTTTTGGTGACTCGCTGATCAAACGGGTGGTTGAAACGCTGCGCTCTGAATTCCCCAAGCTCAAAACTTTTGCGACCTTGTCACCCATTCCAGGATTTAGAACTTGGTTGGCTAAAAACTTAGAGCCGCTGCTGGAAAAACTGTCCGACAAAGAGCTAGCGCAATTAGGTCGCGCTTTGAGTTTCGAGCCGCCGTCGTCTATCCATGTCCTCGCTGCGTTGGAGCAACCCGAGACCTTGACACGTCTTACTGCCAAATCGCCTTTGCGTGAATTCCTTAGCCGATGCGCTGCTCAGTATTTGGGGCGTGCAAAAGAGGGCGATATGGTGATGGACCCAGTAGCGCGTTTCCATTTGGGAAATGGCGCACGCATTGAGCGCATTAATTTTTATGCGGATCCTTCGGCAAAAGGACTTAGACAAGCCTACGGCATGATGGTGAATTATTTATACGATCTCAAGCGCATCGATAAACACCGCAAACAGTTAGAGTCAGGGGAAGTCCCTGCTTCTAGCCAAGTGGAAGATTTGTATTTCGGCACGTGATGTGCATGATAAAAATCAAAAACGGAGACATGACTATGAACAACACTTTTTCTAATTCACGCCGCCAATGGCTAGGGCTTTCTGCCGCAGCCTTAGCGACCCTTGGTTTTGACCTCCATGCTGAACCAGGCTGGCCCAACAAACCAGTCAATCTCATCGTTCCTTTTCCCGCTGGTGGCGGCACGGATGCATTTGCCAGGCCTTTCTCCGCACAGTTTTCCAAACTGACGGGCAAAACATTGGTGATCGATAACCGTGGTGGCGCAGGTGGTAACTTAGGTGCAGGCGTAGCGGCTAAAGCTGCGCCCGACGGCTACACCTTATTTATGGGGGCAGTTCACCACTCGATTGCACCATCGATGTATCCCAAACTCGACTACGACCTAGAACGCGACTTCGTACCTTTAGCGATTGTTGCTAGCGTGCCGCACGTTTTAGTAGTCAACCCAAAAAACATGCCTGTCGCTGACTACAAGGGCTTTCTGGAACAAGTGAAATCCAAGCCTGGACGTTTTAATTACGGCTCTGCAGGCGGTGGCACATCGCACCATTTGGCAGGTGAGTTGTTCAAGCTCCAAAGTAAAACATTCATCACCCACATTCCTTACCGCGGTTCTGGCCCCGCATTGCAAGACTTGATCGCAGGCAATGTCGACATGATGTTTGACGGCCTGGGTTCTTCCGCGCAACACATCAAAGGCGGGCGCATCAAAGCATTGATGGTGTCAGGCAATAAGCGCAACCCCGCTTTCCCTGATATCCCATGCGCGGCAGAGCTGGGCTTGCCAGACTACAACGTCACAACTTGGTATGGCCTTTGGGCGCCTAAAGGAACATCTGCAGATGTTCAAGCACGTGTCATTGAAGAAGTTCGTAAAGCTGCTGCAACGGAGGACATCAAAACCAGCTGGGCCAATAACGGAGCAGAGTTCCCCAACTTGACCGGCCCACAGTTTGGTTCTTTTGTGAACGGTGAGATCAAAAAATGGGCAGCAGTGGTCAAAGCCTCCGGTGCCAAGTTAGATTAAAAGTTAATTCATTTTTAGTGTGAGACGATGAACCACAACCTGTATGCGGCGCTGCGCGCCCAATTTCCCGGTAACTTAGACACCACCGCTGTTGAAACCGATGACGGTTTGCATTACAGCTGGCGCGACTTAGAACGCGCCAGTGCGATGTTGGCGAACTTATTGGAAGGGCTGAATATTCCAAAAGGCGCACGTGTTGCGGTTCAAGTAGAGAAATCAGTAGAAGCCATGATGCTCTACCTTGCCACTTTGCGAGCAGGCTATGTTTTTTTGCCACTCAATACGGCCTACCAAAGCGCAGAAATTCAATACTTCATTGAAAACGCAGAACCTGCCGTGGTGGTGTGTAGCGGCGCCAACTTTAGCTGGGTTAGCAAAATCGCCTTCAAAGCTGGAACGCAATACGTTTTCACCCTGAACGACAACAGAACCGGTAGTTTGTTAGACCGTGCCGTGCACTGCTCGGACAAACACACGGTAGTTCAAAACGCTGCAGACGATATGGCCGCTATTTTGTACACCAGTGGAACAACTGGTCGCAGCAAAGGCGCCATGTTGTCGCATGGCAATTTGCTCAGCAACGCCCAAACTCTCAAAACCTACTGGGGTTGGCGCGCTGGCGATGTGTTGATACACGCCTTGCCTATCTTTCACGTGCATGGATTATTTGTTGCCATACACGGCGCCTTGCTCAACGGCAGCAAGATGATTTGGATGTCCAAGTTTGACCCGAAATTCGTCATTCAAAAAATGCCTGAGGCCTCGGTCTTTATGGGCGTACCCACTTTGTATGTACGCATGTTGGCAGAACCCACATTGACGAAACAACAAGCTTCGCACATGCGTTTGTTTGTTGCTGGCTCTGCTCCGTTGTTAATCGAGACCTTCAAAGAATGGCAAGAGCGCACCAGCCAAACCATCTTGGAGCGCTACGGCATGAGTGAAACCGTCATGCTCACATCCAACCCGTATGCGACGGATACGCGTTACCCTGGTCAAAACGAACGCAGAGGCGCAACGGTGGGTTTTCCGCTGCCTGGAGTGACACTTCGCGTGCACAACGATGACGGCGTGGAATTACCTTCCGGTGAAATCGGTGGCATCCAAGTCAAAGGCCCCAATGTTTTTTCAGGCTACTGGCGCATGCCTGAAAAAACAAAAGAAGAATTCACGGCAGATGGTTTTTTTAAAACCGGAGATGTCGGAAAAATCGATGAACGCGGTTATGTCGTTATTGTTGGACGTAGCAAAGACTTGATCATCAGTGGTGGTTACAACGTGTATCCCGCTGAAATCGAAGGCTATATCAACGACATGCCTGGCGTTGCTGAGAGCGCATTGGTGGGCGTGCCGCATCCGGACTTTGGAGAAGTGGGTTTGGCCGTGGTGATCGCCAAATCCGGTGCCACGGTATCTGGCGATGCTGTGATTGCTGCTTTGAAGTCGCAGTTGGCTAACTTTAAGATTCCCAAGAAGTGTTTTGTTGTAGACGCTTTGCCGCGTAACACTATGGGTAAGGTTCAGAAGAATTTATTGCGCGATCAATACAAGGCACTCTTCTAATTTCCGCTCGCTACGCCAAGCCGATCAGCCATTACTTGTGTCTTGGCTTCGGGTGCTTTTATCCCGCCTCAACCCGCTGCGTAATATGTGCCAAAGCCTCTTCCACTTGGTCAATCAAAATCAAGCAAAGATCGCCCTGGTTCAGCCGCTCCATCGCCTTATCAATCGCCAAAAACTCGCCATAAATCTCATCTACTTGGCGTGTCCGTTTAGCACCCTCTAAGCCTTGACGCAGTAGCTTTAGCACCTCGCCATCGACCCGACCACGTTGGCAAGCATCTTGGTAGAGCACTACGTCATCGAAAGCGTCACCGATGATGCGTGTTTGTTCACGGATGTCGTCATCGCGTCTGTCGCCAGCACCGCTGATGACTACGCTGCGCCTTTGTGCAGGTAGATTGGTGACAGCTTGCACCAGCGCTTTGATCGCATCTGGGTTGTGTCCGTAGTCTGCGATGACAGTGGCACCTTTGTAGTCGAACACATTAAATCGTCCGGGCACACCTTGGGTGTCGCTGACAAAGGTGGCGAGTCCTTTGCAGATGGTTTCCCAGGGGATATCAATCGCCCAAGCTGCCGCGATAGACGCCATGGCGTTTTCAATTTGGAAAGCAATGGCGCCGCTGCGAGTAACGGGGACTTCTGACAGGGGGATTCGTACCGAATGTGGGCCTTGCATCGCCACGATGTGGTCGTCTTCCACGAACAGCACACGTTTGCCTTGTGCGCGGTGTGTGGCGATAACAGGGTGGTGTGTGTCTAAGCCAAAAAAGATCACATCTCCGGGGCAATTGGCTGCCATGGCTGCAACGATGGGGTCGGTGGCATTGAGCACTGCAGTGCCTGAGGTGGCAACGTTTTGCACAATGACGCGTTTGAGTACTGCCAAATCTTCTACTGTGGAGATGTAGTTCAAGCCAAGATGGTCACCCATGCCGATGTTGGTAACGACTGCAACATGGCAGCGGTCAAAGGCCAAGCCTTCGCGCAGCATGCCGCCGCGCGCAGTTTCCAAAACAGCGGCGTCTACGTCGGGATGCGCGAGCACATTGCGGGCACTGCGGGGGCCACTGCAGTCGCCGCTATCGGTTTGTCTGCCATTGACGTAAACGCCGTCGGTGTTGGTCATGCCGACACGTAACCCTTGCGTGCGCAGTAGATGTGAGGTGAGGCGAACGGTGGTTGTTTTGCCGTTGGTACCTGTGACGGCAATCACTGGCACGCGCCCATCTTCGCCATTAGGAAACATGGTGGCAATGACAGCTTCTCCGACATCTCGGCCTTTACCGAACGAGGGGCTCAGGTGCATGCGTAAACCTGGGGCGGCGTTAACTTCTACTACGCCACCACTTTGTTCTTCCATGGGGTGCAAGACTGATTCGCAGACTACATCGACACCGCAAATATCGAGACCGACCATTTGCGCGGCTGCAATGGCGCGTGCAGCAACTTCTGGATGCACGTCGTCTGTAACGTCTGTTGCCGTGCCGCCGGTTGACAGGTTGGCGTTGTTGCGCAAGATCACGCGCGTGCCTTTGGCAGGTACGGAGTTCTCATCTAAACCTTGTTCTTTGAGTCGGTTTTTGGCGATGTCGTCTAAGCGAATTTTGGTGAGTGAGGTGGCATGGCCTTCACCGCGGCGTGGATCGGCGTTAACTTGTTCTACCAATTCACGTACCGTGTTTTTTCCGTTACCAATGACCAGTGGCGGGTCGCGTCGTGCAGCGGCTACTAATTTGTTGCCGACTACCAGCAATCGGAAATCGCTACCAGGTAGATAGCGTTCAACCAATACGTCATCTCTGAACGATACGGCGGTGTTGTAAGCCGTCATCACACCTTCTTGTGTAGAGATGTTGACGCTGATACCTTTGCCTTGGTTGCCATCGCGCGGCTTGATGACGACGGGTAAGCCTATTTCTTGGGCTGCAGCCCATGCATCTTCTGCGCTAGTCACGGGGCGACCTAGTGGCACCGGTACACCCGCGGCATGCAGGAGTTTTTTAGTAAGTTCTTTATCTTGCGCAATGGATTCAGCAATGGCGCTGGTGGCATCAATTTCGGCAGCTTGGATACGGCGTTGCTTGCTGCCCCAACCCAATTGCACCAAAGAGCCTTCCGTCAAGCGACGAAATGGAATGCCACGTGCGATAGCAGCGTTGACGATGGAGCCAGTAGATGGGCCAAGACGAATGTCTTCGTCCAAAGCGCGCAGTTGGTCAATAGCGGCTTCCACATCAAATTCACCATGTTGGGCTGCGGCAGCGCACAAGTCTCTTGCGAGTTCGATAGCAAGGCAGCCAACTTCTTCTTCGGAATATTCGACTGCAACTTGGTACACACCTTTTTCATTGGTGGCGGTGGTGCGGCTGAAAGTAACTGGGCATCCCGCTTGGATTTGCAAATGCAAAGTAGTGGCTTCAATGGCGTGGGCCATACTCAAAGAGACTTTGCGGTCGGTGGGGCTAAGTTGTCCTAAGCCTGGAAACAAGTGTCGTAAATGCGTTTCAAAATCAGCCTGGTTACTCAGATCTAATTCATCGCCTTCACAACGCACCAATGCTTCTACGGCAGTGTGGCGTGTCCAAAGATTAGGGCCGCGTAAAGCGCGAATACGTGAGACTTCCATTAGCCATTCATCCTTGCCAGGTCTTGTGCGACCTGATCATGTTTTTGTCCAAAGTTTTTTAATCCAGCGCGAATCAGAAGTGGGGTGATCCCTAGGGACCAACCAGTTGCCACTGCCGCTAACAAGGTGTTGATGTGCAAACCTTGTTTGAGAAGGCGAGCAATCAGATCCATATCCAGATGGAAGAGGGAGGTTTCTTGATCGCCCCGCGCTAAGGTCACGAAGCCTTCTTGACAATACACCGCGCGCCCACCTTGTTGGCGGTGCGCTGTGAGATGCGCATTGTTAGCGTCTTGTGCATACAACAACACTTCACCATCGCAGAGTTCTGCCAATCCGACGACTGCGTCGTCTTGCGCATTTAAAACGGCAGCGCCTTCAGGCAGGACTAAATCAACCTGGGTGCGAATCACTGTGCGCATTTGGTCGGGCGTTTGGATGTCGTGCTGCTCTACCAAGGCTTGTGTAGTCTCTGGCATATTGGTCACCACGCCCACTTGGCATCGGTCGTAGGCTAAGCCTTCATTGAGAATATGCCCAGGCGTGGTTTCAAATACTGCCGCGTCTAGTGCGCGGTTGATCAGCAAGCGTTCGCTGTCCTCAAAACCACGTGCATCGTTTTTACCCAAATGGTGTTGGTTCATATACAAGCCATCTTTACAGGCTAGACCAGTGCGGTGACCGGATAGGTGCAATAACCAAGCAACGAGTTGCGCAAGCTGTGTGGTTTGTTCTGTGCCCACAATGCCGACAACGGGGATGCGACCCGAGTCATTGGGGCCAAATAAATGGTCAACGATAGCTTTGCCAACAGGGCGCGGGTGACCCACTGCAGGTTTCACGTGCATGAGCAGACCCGGACCGGCATTGACTTCGATCACAGCGCCGCGTGTTTCATGCAAGGGGCGACCAATGTCCTCAGTCACGATGTCAATACCTGCAATGTCTAGTCCAATCACGCGCGCAGCCAATGTAGCTGCGGCTGCAACATCGGGATGGACTTTGTCCGTTACATCCACATTGAGGTTGCCATTGCGCTGCACTACCACTGAGCGGTCTTTTTCGACCACGCTTTGGGGTTCTAGGCCTTGGCGTTGAATTTCTAACAAAGTCATCTCGCCGCGCGACGAATTTGAAAATTTGATGACGTCTAATGGGAATGTTTCAGATTCGCCGCGACGTGGGTCCGTGTTTATTTGGGATTCGATCAATTGCTCTACCGAAGACACACCGTCGCCTATTACAAAAGCGGTTTCACCTTGGGTTGCAGCGACAACGCGGTCACCGACCACCAATACGCGGTGTTCTTCGCCTTTGACATAACGTTCTATCAAAACAGGTACGTTCTCGTCTGATCCAGACCAGCCTGCGCCTACTGTGTTGGCCGCCAACCAAGCGGCGCGTACAGCAGCCTCGGTATCCACATTCAAGGAGACACCGCGACCACGGTTGCCGTCAGCTGGTTTGATCGCTACGGGTAGACCTATGTCTTGTGACGCCTCCCAGGCTTGGTCTGCGCTCGTGACGATGCGACCCTCTGGAACGGGGATGCCGCATTGGGTGAGTAAGCGTTTGGTGAGATCTTTATCGCTCGAGATGCTCTCTGCGATAGCGCTGGTGCGATCGGTTTCTGCTGTCCAAATACGCCGTTGGCGTGAACCGTAGCCCAGCTGTACCAAATTGCCTTCGGTCAAACGTATAAAAGGTGTTTTACGTTCCATCGCTGCGTCCACAATGCATGCAGTACTAGGGCCTAAACACAGCACATCGACGATGGCTTTCAGTTCTTCAACAGTCGCCGCTACATCAAAGGGCAGATTGTTCGCAGCCGACATCACTAAACGGTGCGCTGCTTTGAAACTGGCGCGTCCTAGAGTTTCGTGTTCGGTGCGAAACACCACTTTGTAGACACCACGCTTGCTGATCTCGCGGGCTTTGCCGAATTCGGCGCGTGCTCCAGCCAGTAGCTGCAATTCGATGGAAACATGCTCAATGATGTGGCCCATCCAAGTGCCACCGACCAAGCGGGTTAAAAACCCACCACGGTGACCCACACCACAATGGTGCTCAACCAAGCCAGGTAGCCATGCATTGATTCGGTCGTTAAAACCTTCGATGGAGTTGGACGGATGGTCTTCCATCTCGCCTAAATCAATTAAGGCCTCGATGATGGGACGGTAAGTCCAAATATTGGGGCCGCGCAAATAATTGACGCGCAGGATCTGAATGTCTTGAAAGGCCATAAATAGGGATTAGGGATGCTGAATGCTTCAGCGAATGTGTTGCAAACGGAGTCTGGCCGCACAATGTCGGGCGATACAATCAAAAAAATACGATGTTGCGTGCAACAAGTTCAGGCTCCTGCTTCTTGTTCACCGACCTTCGTTTGTTACCAAACGATTTAGGCCGGAAACTTTATAAGAATGAATGCGTCTCTTTCGGCTTATGCCAACTTTATGTTGCCTTCTCAGTGGAAGGCCGCAGCGTCGGCACAACTCTCACCCCATGAAAACGTTTTAGCTTGGCTAGAAGTTGACTTAGACGCGCAATTAGTGTTCGCCAAAGGACTGCTAATTGTGACAGACCAGCGCATTCTTTCTGCAAATTCCGGCGCTTCTGGCCCTGAATGGCAGAGTTGGGGCCTGCAATCTGGCTGGGCGATGGACCATTTCGATTACGCCGGCGTGGGCACCCTGTCTTTACGAAGCAGTACAGAGCAAATTGCTGTTTGGCGCTTCACCTTGAACCACAACGTGTTGGCCATGCGCTTGCAAGAGGCGTTTGCCGCACGTGTTGAGGTCATTACCCACGGCCATGCGCTTCAAACCAGTCTGACTGCACGATGCCCGCAATGCAAATTGCCTTTAGAAGCGGAGGGCGATGAATGCCCCGTCTGCAACCGTGAGCAGCACGCACCCTTGTCAACATGGGGCTTATTTCGCTTGTGGCGCTTTGCACACCCTTACCGTTGGCGACTGTTGGCGGGGTTTTTGTTAACCCTTGCGTCTACGGCGGCCACCTTAGTCCCACCCTATATGACCATGCCGTTGATGGACGATGTGTTGATTCCGTTTCAAAACGGCCAAGACATTGACCACGACTTAGTGGCCTTGTATTTAGGTGGTTTGTTTGCAGCGGCAGCCCTTGCCTGGAGTTTGGGTTGGGCCAAAACCTACATCTTGGCCTTGGTCTCTGAGCG
>CANBZB010000080.1 GCA_947373745.1 Burkholderiales bacterium
CTACTTTGCAATACCAACCTAAATAATGACCATCACTAGCTTCGGCCCCCAACGCATCGTTTGCCTCACAGAGGAAACGACTGAGTGGTTGTACCTGTTGGGACAAGAGGCAAAGATAGTGGGCATATCAGGTTATGCAGTGCGTCCCCGCAGAGCGCGAGAAGAAAAACCCAAAGTCAGTGCCTTCCTAAGTGCCAAGATCGACAAGATCTTGGCCTTAAAGCCTGATTGTGTTTTCGGTTTTTCTGATCTGCAGGCCGATATTGCAGCTTTATTGATTCGCGCTGGCGTTCAAGTCACTGTTTTCAACCAACGTAGCGTGGATGAAATATTCTCCATGCTTTACCAAGTCGCAGCTATGGTGGGGGAAGCAAAACAAGGCGAGCAGCGGTTGCTGCAAATGCGCGATCAGTTAGACGCTATCCAAACGGCAGCTAGCAAATACATGCGCAGGCCCAAAATATATTTTGAAGAATGGGACGAGCCGCACATCAGCGCCATTCGTTGGGTGTCTGAATTAATCGCTATCGCTGGAGGCGATGATTGCTTCCAAGAATTAGGTCTTATGCCCATGGGCAAAGACCGCATCATTGCAGATGCCCAAACTATTGTGGATCGTGCCCCAGACATCATCATCGGCTCTTGGTGCGGTAAGAAGTTTCGGGCAGAAAAGGTCGCCGCGAGAGTGGGCTGGCAAGATATTCCTGCTGTAAAAAACAAGCAATTGTTTGAAATTAAATCTGCTGACATATTGCAACCAGGACCCGCATCTTTGACGGATGGCGTTGCCCAGTTGCATCGCATCGTGCAGCAATGGCAAGAGCAGTATGCATAAAACACGAAGGAGCTTCATGGCTCGTAAGGCTGGCATGTTGTATTTGTGCTTTACGTTGTGTCTTTTATCTACTTCGTATGCCGCTGACACAACCAAGCCAGCCCAGCGCATTATCAGTTTGCTGCCTTCTTTGACTGAAACAGTTTGTGCGCTAGGTGCATGCAACCGGTTGGTGGGTGTGGACCGCTATTCCAATTGGCCACAAAGCATTGCACAGTTACCTCGAATGGGTGGAGGCATCGATCCCAATATCGAGAGCATCGTTGCACTGAAACCAGATTTGGTCTTGATGGCGGGTTCTGCAAGAGGCGTAGAGCGACTCAAGTCGCTAGGCTTGGCAGTGCTCACCTTAGAACCTAAAAACTACGCAGACGTTCAAATGACTTTGGGTGTTGTTGCTAAAGCGTTAGGCGTGCCCGCTAAAGACAGCGATCGCGTGTGGCGCGATATCAATGCACAAGTAGATGAGATTTCAAAATCCGTCCCCCAATATGCCAAAGCGCAGCGCGTGTACTTTGAAGTGAGTCCTGTTCCATTTGGCGCAGGTGAGAGCTCATTCATTGGAGAAACTCTCCAAAGATTAGGCGCTAAAAATATTTTGCCCGCTGCGATGGGTTTATTCCCGCAAGTCAGTCCAGAGTTTGTGGTTCGCGCCCAACCTGACATCATCATGGTGGGGGATAGCAATCTGTCCGATATGCAAGCGCGCCCTGGTTGGACAAATTTAATTGCTATGCGAACAGGGCGTGTGTGTACTTTTACGCCCAAAGAGTCTGATGTTTTGGTGCGCCCTGGTCCACGCATGGTAGAGGCTGCGCGTCTCATGTCGCAGTGCTTGGTAGAAAAGTCTGCTGCACAAGCTAAGCAAAATCCATGAATTTGAATAAAAGTAACCACTGGCTTTTTGCCTTGATGATGTTGCTTCTAGTAGCAATAGGAATTGGCATAGGTGTTTCTGTAGGCAGCAGTGGCTTAGAGAGTTTGCAAAACGCATGGCATGACGATGTCGCTTGGCAAATTATTTGGCAAATCCGCTTACCTAGAACGCTGGGTGCATTTGCAGCGGGTGCGCTATTGGGTTTGGCAGGTGCATTAGCGCAAGGTCTGTTTCGTAACCCGTTGGCGGATCCGTATCTATTAGGAAGTGCTTCTGGGGCAACGCTTGGCGTTGCATTAGCGCTTGCTTTTTATGGCGGTAATCAATTTGCTCCAGACGCCTTTGTTCGTGTGGGTTTAACTGGGGCTGCGTTTGCAGGCGCCTTGCTTGCAGTTGTGTTGACATTGCTACTAGCAAAAGGTGTGCAGCACACCATGCGATTGTTATTGGCCGGGGTCATCGTTGGTGTTGTTATGGGTGCCATGGCTTCTTTGATCGCATTGATGCGGCCCGATGTTTTACAAAACATGCAAGGGTTCTTGTTGGGTTCTACTGCGTTTATCGGTTGGTCAGCATGCCTTGTGATGGTTTATGTTTTATTGCCCTGTTTGTGTCTGGCTTGGTTTTTTGGTTTTGCAATGGATGCACTGAGTCTGGGGGAATCTACTGCATTGAGCTTGGGCGTGCCATTGCGGGCCATGCGAATTGTCGTAGTGCTGTTGGTGGCCTTGGCAACAGGTGCTGCAGTTGCGCAGACTGGATTGATTGCTTTTGTAGGATTGGCTGCGCCGCATTTGGTGCGATCCATCGTGTCGGTAAAAAACCGTAGCCTTGTGCTACTTTCTGCTTTGATGGGCGGCCTGCTTCTATTGGTGGCCGATATATTGGCGCGTTCTGTAATAGCCCCTCAAGAATTGCCCGTTGGCGTTTTGACTGCTGTTTTAGGCGGTGGCTATTTGCTGTGGTTGATGTACCGGAACCAAAACCAAGGAGGGCTTAGATGACTAAGTCTTCAATAGCAATTCAATCTTCTAATGTTCACGTATCTTTGAATAGGCAAAAGGTTTTGCATGGCATCGATTTGCAGATTCGTGCGGGTTGCTGGACAAGCATAGTGGGCCCCAATGGCGCTGGTAAATCTACACTGCTCAAAGCATTGACTGGTTTATTGGAATACCAAGGTGAAGTATTTTTATTCGATCAACCGTTAGCCCGTCTCAAAGCTAAATATCGTTCGCAACAGATATCTTGGCTGGGTCAAAACGAAGTCACCTCAGATGATTTGGATGTATGGGACGTTGTCATGCTCGGACGCTTACCCTATCAAGACTGGATGGCTGTGCCGAGTGCGCAAGATAAACAGGCGGTAGAAGCAGCTTTGCAAGCCACGCAAGCTTGGGATTGGCGCCAAAGACGATTGGGGCAATTGTCTGCAGGTGAGAAACAACGTGTATTACTGGCGCGCGCGATAGCCGTGCAAGCGTCTTTGATATTGATGGATGAACCACTCACCAACTTAGATCCACCGCACCAAGTGGATTGGTTGGAGCACGTGCGATATTTAACAGCCCAAGGTAAAACAGTTGTCAGTGTTTTGCATGAAGTGGGCATGGCGCTGCATGCAGACGATATGGTGGTGATGCAAGCGGGACGTATCGTGCATCAGGGCGCTTGTGCTGATTTAGCAACGCACCGTGCGATTGAGGCTGTATTTGATAACCGCATTGCGATTCAAGCAGTCAAAAGCGATTGGGTGGCTATTCCCAATTCGCTGCGATCCATCTGACGCGTTAGTTTTTTGGTTTTGGACTTGCTAGGTGAAACTGCGTCAAAACCTGAAAAGCAGTAGCCACTTCAATCAAAAACGCATCTCGCCCGCCTGCTGCGCCCATCTGAAACCCAATAGGTAAATGCTGTGCATCTAATCCAACAGGCACAGACACGCCACACATATCCAAAACATTTAAGACACGTGTGAAATGCACTGGTGGGACAGTCGGGTTGACTTGAGTCAGCGGTACTGCAGTCGTCAAGCCAGTGGGAGTCGCAAATACGTCGATATGTTCAAACGTTTTTGCAAACTGCTTCTTCAATTGCGCTTGATGCTCGAGAGCAGCGATGTAGTCTGTCGCTAACAATTTAGCGCCTGATTGCAGACGGGGACGTATGCCGGAATCCATAGGTTTGCTCAAATCATTGGCTAAGGCACCGTAAGAAGCAGCGCCCTCTGTCACCATGATGTGGATGGCTACAGGTGCCAAGTCAGCAATAGAGCAGGGAAGCTCTAAGGTGGTGATGTGTGCGCCGACAGATTTAAAAAACGTTAAGGTCGCTTCATACGCTTTAACAATTTCCGCTTGTACTTCTCTCAATTCGTGTGGTGCGATGCGACCAATGCGTAGGCCTTGCAGCAATACGCGCGCAGATTCAGCATTCATTGCCCGTGCAGATGTAGCGCGGTTGGGGTCTTCTACTAGGGCGTCATACACCATGGCGGTTTCTGCCATAGATTTCGCAAATACGCCAATGCTGTCTAAGGTTTTGCTTAAAGGTGCCACGCCAGTGGTGTCCATTGCACGCACGGTGAATTTAAAACCTGTGATACCGCAATAAGCAGCAGGTAGTCTGACCGAGCCGCCTGTGTCAGTCCCAATGGATAACGGAACTAGCCCACCCGCCACTGCTGCTGCAGAGCCGCTGCTGGAGCCTCCAGGCACACGATGCACTTGATGGTCCCATGGATTGCGAGGCATACCCATATGTTCGTTGGTGCCCCATCCACCTAATGCAAACTGCACCATATGGGTTTTGCCAATGATGATGGCGCCTGCTGCTTTGAGTTTTTGGATTAAATAGGCATCTGATTTTGCGATGTTATTGGCAAACAAGGGTGAGCCTATTGTGGTGACTTTGCCCGCTATGTCGACCAAATCTTTGACGGCGATGGGCATGCCATGTAGTGGCCCCAATGCGTAACCGGCTTTACGCATTTGGTCTGACGCCTTGGCAGCCTCTAAGGCTTCGGATGCATATACCTCGACAAAGCAATGCAGCCAAGCATCCTCATTGCGAATTCTGTCTAGATATGCGCTAACGATATCAACCGAAGAGAATGCCCCTTTTTGCAGGCCGTTCGAAATCGCGATTGCGTCATCAAGGGGAAGTTTGTGATTTGTCATAAGCTTCTTTGTGTGAAAACTTGATAGGACTCTGGAGAAAAGCCAACGATTGCTTCTTTACCATTTACCAATACAGGTCGTTTAATGAGTGTGGGGTGTGTCTTCATTAGCGCTATGGCTTTTGCTTCGTCTACGTTGCTGCGATCGGCTTCGCTCAACTTTTTCCAAGTGAGACCTTTGCGGTTGAGCAATGTTTCCCATCCGACTTGCTTATTCCAATTGTCTATATGGTCTGCAACGACGCCTGTTTTTTTGTAGTCAATGAATTCGTACTCGAAACCTTGCGCATCTAGCCATGCGAATGCTTTTTTCATGGTGTCGCAGTTTTTAATGCCAAAAATCGTGTATTTCATAGGCGTCGTCAATGGTGTGAGGAAGTAGTCTAAGGGCTAACGATATAAGAAAAATGCAAGCCGATGTTAAACTTTATCGGCGCTAAATACGCGGCCAATTAGCGAAGGACAGCACGATATGGGTTCTTATACCTATCCCAAATTTACCTATAAGTCAGTGGCCGATTTACTGACGCAACCCCCACAACACAAGCCTTTGGTGATCGTGGGTGCTGGGCCTGTGGGTTTGGCTGCGGCTATCGATGCCCGATTGAAGGGATTGGACGTTTTATTGTTAGACGAAGACGATTCTGTCTCGTTTGGTTCGCGCGCCGTTTGTTACGCCAAACGCACACTAGAAATTTTGGATAGATTAGGTGTGGGTCAGCCACTTTGCGAAAAAGGTGTGAGCTGGAATATTGGGCGAACCTATGTGGAAGAAGAAGAGGTCTACCAATTCAATTTGGTGCCTGAGGCGGGGCATAAGCGCCCGGGCATGATTAATTTACAGCAGTACTACCTTGAAGAAGCTTTAGTGGAACGTGCACTTGCGCTTGGTGTGGATGTGCGATGGAACTGCAAAGCGATTGGCGTGAGGTCAGAAGATGCTCTTGCGATGGTGGATGTCGATTCACCAGAGGGAAAATTTTCTGTTTCTGCAGATTGGGTAGTCGTTGCCGATGGCGCGCGCAGTCCGATTCGACAAATGCTAGGGTTGGATATTGAAGGCCATGTTTTCAAAGACCGATTTTTGATTGCTGACGTGGTGATGAAGGTGGATTTTCCTGCTGAGCGGCGCTTGTGGTTTAACCCGCCGTTTCATCCGGGGCAAAGTGTGTTGTTACACAAGCAAGCCGACAACGTATGGCGGATTGATTTTCAATTGGGCTGGGATGCAGACCCCGAAGAAGAGCGCAAGCCTGAAAAAGTATTGCCTCGTCTCAAAACCATGTTTGGCAACGACACAGAATTTGAGTTGGAGTGGGTCAGTATTTACACCTTCCAATGCCGTCGCATGAAAGAGTTTCGTCATCAACGTTTGTTGTTTGTCGGTGATGCTGCACACCAAGTTTCGCCTTTTGGCGCGCGGGGCGCCAACTCTGGCTTGCAAGATGCAGACGGTTTGATGTGGAAGTTGGATTTGGTGATGCGTGGCTTGGCGCCTGAGTCGTTGTTGGACACCTATCACAGCGAACGCGCATACGCGGCAGATGAAAATATTTTGAATTCCACGCGTTCAACAGATTTCATCACGCCTAAAAGTAAAACGAGTCGTGTGTTTCGCGATGCTGCTCTTGCGTTAGCTAGACACCATCCCTTTGCGCGTAAGTTGGTGAATTCTGGGCGTTTGTCAGTGCCTAGTTTTATTACCGACTCCCCTTTGAATACGGTTGACGTCGATTCTTTTGCGGGTGCTATGGTGCCGGGTGCGCCCATGGATGATGCGCCTATGCAATGCGATGGTGCGGCTGTGTGGCTTGTGGATTGTGTGGGCGGTGCTTTTCAGTGCTTGGTGTTTGTTGAGGATGTGGCGCATATCGATAACAGCACACGTCAGTCGCTGCTTGCTTTAAATAACGCTCCGGTTCCTATTGAACCTGTGCTGATCAGCAAACGTGCTGGCTCTGTTGAAGGTATGCGCGTAATTGTGGATGTGCAAGGACTGTTCGCTAAGCGATACGATGCGCAGTCTGGAAGTGCTTGGTTGATGAGACCAGATCAACACATTGCAGCCCGTTGGAGACGTTTTGAGTTGCAAGCTGTTGAACAAGCATTGCGCTTAGCTATTGGTTCATCCATGGTCGCAGCTTAAAAGCATGGACTTTGAAATAAAGAGGTAGTGATTTGAATTTACAACCAAACTTTTACGAGACGGGTAAACGCTATTTTCGTGACTTCACGCCTGGCGACGATTTTTATGAAGCTTTGATTGAGACCCACCGCGATTTGACGGACGAGCAAAGCGCTCTAGTCAATGCCAAGTTAATTTTGTTACTCAGCAACCATATTGGCGATATCAGCGTATTGCGTGAAGCCATGGCGCTCGCACGTGCCGATATCGTCCCAGTCGCATAAATCTATTTCAGGAGAACACCATGAAAGTCAACCGCATCCACCATGTAGCCTACCGTTGCAAAGATGCCAAACAAACGGTGGACTGGTATGTCAAGCATCTGAATATGGATTTTGTGTTGGCCATCGCCGAAGATTTAGTCCCCAGCACCAAAGCGCCTGATCCTTATATGCATGTGTTTTTAGATGCAGGTAATGGAAATGTATTGGCATTCTTTGAACTGCCCACTGCGCCTGAGATGGGCCGCGACACCAATACGCCAGACTGGGTGCAGCACATTGCTTTTAAGGTAGACAGCTTGGACGAACTCGAGTCGGCCAAGTCGCGCTTGCAAGCCAGTGGCATCGACGTCATTGGCGTAACCGATCACACCATTTTCAAATCCATTTATTTCTTCGACCCCAATGGCCATCGCTTAGAACTCGCCTACGACACCGCTACAACTGAAATGCAAGAAAAACTAGACGCAGTGAAATGGGACATGCTAGAAGAGTGGAGCCAAACCCGAAGAGCGCCCAAGCATGCCGCGTGGATGCATGAGAAAGAATTCAATTAATTGGGGTCAGAACCTAATTATTTTATAAATGTGTTTTAGGTTTGAATGCGCAAAACTGCGAAACCCCACACTCCCAGCAACGCGGCGTGCGTGCTTGGCAAACATAACGGCCATGCAAGATCAACCAGTGGTGCGCGTCGACTAAATAGTTTTCCGGAATGCGTTTGAGTAACTGCATCTCAACCTCGTAAGGCGTTTTACCTTTGGCGAGACCCGTGCGGTTTCCAACTCGAAAGATATGTGTGTCAACCGCCATCGTTGGCTCGCCATAGGCCACATTCAAAACCACATTGGCGGTTTTGCGTCCTACGCCCGGCAATGCTTCAAGAGATTCGCGGCTTCGTGGGACTTTTCCTTCATGCTGATTTACCAAAATGTGGCACGTCTCCATGAGGTGGCGAGCCTTACTTCTAAATAACCCAATAGTCTTGACATAGCCCTCTAGGCCAGCCAGCCCCAGACTAATAATTTTTTGCGGCGTATTCGCAACAGGAAACAAGCGCCGTGTCGCTTTATTCACGCCCACATCCGTCGCCTGCGCACTCAACAGCACCGCTGCCAGCAACTCAAACACACTGGTATATTCCAATTCGGTATTGGGCTGCGGATTCGCCGCATAAAGCGTCGCAAAAAACGGCTCGATGTGTTCTTTTTTCATGTCGCTAGTTTAGGTTGGTTGAGTTAATTGAGTTAATTGGGGTCAGAACCCAATTAATTTAAATAGGTTCTGACCCCGACTTAAACCAATAGCAATTAAATTAATTGGGTTCTGACCCCAATTAACTCAATTAACTTGCCCCAATTAACGCAACCAACTATGCAATTCGCTGACCGACTTAACAACGTTGAAACTTCTGCTATCCGTGAACTTTTTAAGTTGCTGGGTAAGCCTGGCATTATCAGTTTTGCGGGTGGATTTCCAGATAGCGCTATGTTTGATGTGGAGGGTATTCGTGAGGCGAGTGCGCTAGCTCTGTCGCAGGAGCCTGGTGCTGCTTTGCAATATGGCGCGACCGAAGGTTACAACCCTTTGCGTGAACAACTGGCTTTGTTCATGGCGGCTAAGGGTGTGAAGAACATCAATGCGGAAGGTTTGATTGTTACCACGGGGAGTCAGCAAGCTTTAGACCTCGTCGCCAAGACTTTGCTCAACCCTGACGACATCGCTTTGGTTGAAGCACCCACATTTTTAGCGACGATTCAGTGTTTTCGTTTGTATGGACCCAAAGTGTTGGGCGTGCCTATAGATGCGCATGGCGTGCAGGTCGACAAGCTGGAGGCCATGATTCAGCAGCACAAGCCCAAGTTGGTCTACATCATCCCGACTTTTGGTAACCCGAGTGGTGCATTGCTGACCAAAGAGCGTCGTCTCAAAATTTTGCAACTGGCAGTGCAATACAAAACTATCGTGATTGAAGACGACCCCTATGGCGATTTGTATTTCGGTGAAGCACCGCCACCTTCCATGTTGGCTTTGAGCGACCAAGTACCGGGAAGCCGTGATTGGTTGGTGCACTGCGGATCGTTGAGTAAAGTACTCTCGCCCGGTTTGCGTGTGGGTTGGATGGTGGCCCCGCCAGATTTGTTGGCACGCGCCACGATGTGCAAGCAATTTAGTGATGCGCACACGTCTACCTTTGCGCAAGCTACTGCTGCGCAATATTTGTTGTCGGGCCGTATGCCTGCCACACTCAATAAAGTGCGCCGTGTGTATGCTGAACGCGCTCAAGCCATGGACAAAGCTTTGCAACGTGAATTGGGCGATGCTTTGGCTTACACAGCACCGCAAGGCGGTTTGTTTTTCTGGGCGAACCTCACTGGCGCGCACGGCGCAGTGAAAGACGGTAACGCATTCGCCAAAAGCGCAATTGAAAAAGGCGTGGCCTTTGTGCCTGGCGCACCGTTCTTTGCGAATGACCCAGACCTGTCCTCAATTCGTTTGAGTTTTGCTACGGCGGATGTAGCAAAAATAGAAGAAGGAATTACAAGATTAGGCCAGGCTTTGAAAGCTTAAGACTTGTAGTCTTCCACTGGCAAACAACTACAAAACAAATTCCGATCACCATACACGTTGTCTACACGCCCAACCGTAGGCCAATACTTTTGCTGCTTCAAGCCGGGTAGTGCAAAAGCAGCACGCTCACGGCTGTAGGGGTGACTCCATTCATCAGCAGTCACGCTGGCAGCCGTGTGCGGTGCATGTTTAAGCGGATTGTTGTCCTGCGGCCAAGTACCGTTTTCAATCAATCGAATTTCATCGCGTATCGCGACCATGGCGTCTATGAAGCGATCGAGTTCTGCCAACGTTTCGCTCTCAGTAGGCTCCACCATCAAGGTGCCAGGCACTGGGAAACTCAAAGTCGGCGCATGAAAGCCATAGTCCATCAAGCGCTTGGCAACGTCTTCAGCAGAAACGCCAGTCGCATCTTTTAACGGACGCACATCCAAAATACATTCGTGTGCCACATGCCCTTCGGCGCTGGCGTACAAGGTGGGATAGTGGTCTTTCAACCGCGCGCTGATGTAGTTGGCCGAAAGAATTGCTGTTTCAGTCGCATGTTGCAAACCTTCTGCACCCATCATGCGGCAATACATCCAACTGATCGGTAGCACCGCAGCATTGCCTAAGGGCGCAGCGGACACCGCGCCCACGCCATTCACAGCGACACCTGCTGTTGCGTGGCCCGGTAAGAAAGGCACCAAGTCTTCCACCACACACACAGGGCCAACACCCGGTCCGCCACCTCCGTGAGGAATACAAAAAGTTTTGTGCAAATTGAGATGGCTCACATCACCGCCAAATTCGCCAGGAGCAGCGACGCCCACTAGGGCATTCATATTGGCACCGTCCACATACACGCGCCCACCATGTTGATGCACCAATGTGCAGAGCGCTTTTACTTGCGTCTCGAACACGCCATGCGTGCTGGGATAGGTGATCATCACTGCCGCTAAGTTAGCGCTGTGCGCTTCGCACTTGGCTTGCATGTCGACCATATCCACATTGCCTTGGTCGTCACATGCCACCACCACCACCTGCATGCCCACCATTTGTGCGCTGGCTGGGTTGGTACCGTGTGCCGAGGCGGGAATCAAACAGATATTGCGATGGCCTTGGCCTTT
>CANBZB010000081.1 GCA_947373745.1 Burkholderiales bacterium
CTTTGACGCACTTGCAACCATGCCGCTTTTTGCTCTACGCCAGGGGCAGTGACAGGGATCATTTGCAACTCGAAGCCGTGCATGCGTGAACGCTCTTGCAAGAGTGGAATTGGCTCTTTACCAAACGGGCTGTCGTGGTAGACCAAGGCAATTTTTTTGCCTTTGAGTTTGTCCATACCGCCAGCGCTTTTACCGATGTGTTGGACCAAGATGTCTGCAGCTGTCCAGTAGTGACCCATCAAAGGGAAGTTCCACTTGAAAGCCATACCGTCTTGCGCTACAGACAAACCGTAACCCAAGGTGATCAAAGGCACTTTATCGACAGGCGCTTTTTCAGTCAACGCGAAGGTGATGCCGGTTGCTTGTGGGTCAAACAAAGCAACACCTGGACGGCTCTTTAAGCGCTCGTAGCATTCAACACCGCGGTCTGTGGCGTAACCTGTTTCACACTCTTCATAGGTCAACTTGACGCCGTTAATACCGCCGTCGCGTGCGTTGATCATCTTGATGTAGTCTTGCTTGCCATTGGCCCATGGCACGCCGTTAGGCGCATAAGGGCCGGTGCGATAAGACAGCAGCGGGAAGAACTGCTCTTTGGCTTGCGCCCAAGCAGAACCTGTACTGGCACCGAGTGCAGCGACGGCTACGGTAGCGGCCATCATTAATTTCGTGAGTTTCATACGACGTATCTCCTGTTAAATGTTTTATAAAAGCGCGGGGGGAAAATAAATCTGAACTAGTGCGGGAAAGGCCAAAGACGCAATTTTTGTTTGCCAGTGGCCCAAAGTTTGGCGAGGCCATGCGGTTCAACGATCAAGAACCAGACAATCAATCCACCAAACACCATTAACTCAGCGTGCGATGACGCGGCAGTAGAAACCTCAAAACCAAACAAGTCAGAGAACCATGGCAAAAAGCGGGTCAATGCAATGGGCAACACCACAATGAATGCAGCCCCTAAAAAGCCACCTGCAATCGAACCCATGCCACCAATGATCACCATAAACAGCAGTTTGAAAGAGAAGTCCACCGAGAAGGCTGCAGGCTCCCAAGCACCTAGATAGACAAAAGCCCACAAAGCGCCAGCTACGCCCACGATGAACGAACTCACGGCAAACGCGCTGAGCTTGGCGTACATCGGGCGAATACCAATCACTGCAGCAGCCACGTCCATGTCGCGAATAGCCATCCATTCACGGCCAATTGCGCCACGTACTAAGTTTTTAGCCATCAACACAATGGGGATCAATATGGCCAAACAAAACAGGTATTTGCTTTCTGCGCTTTCGATGGGAATACCAAACGCTTGCAGGCTATTGACTGAAATAGATCCTGATGTGGAATCTAAGGTGAACCAACTGATGCGCAGAAACATCCAGTCCGCAAAGAATTGCGCGGCCAAAGTTGCGACCGCCAAGTAAAGACCTTTCACGCGCAAGCTGGGCAAACCAAACAAAATGCCAAAGACTGTGGCGCACAGTCCACCCATGATGAGCGCAACGACTAAAGGCAAACCAGGGAGTCGCATAAAGAAGTTGTAGGCACCATAAGCGCCAACGGCCATAAAGGCCCCTGACCCTAAAGAAATCTGGCCGCAGTACCCCACCAAAATATTCACGCCCACAGCAGCCAAAGCCATGATGACGAAGGGAATCAAAACCGCGCGGAACAAATAGTCGCTCGCGAACATGGGCACCACTACCAAAGCGAACAACGCAATCAGCGCGATCGCCCAGCGGTCCTGTGCGATCGGAAAAATCTGCTGATCCGCACGGTAGCTGGTTTTGAATTGGCCGTTTTCTCTGTAAAACATTTTTTACTTTCGAACAAATTTCTAAGTCTTAGACGCGGTCAATGATCTTTTCACCGAACAAACCTTGCGGCCTGAACAACAAGAACACGAGTGCGAGCACATACGCAAACCAAATTTCAATACCGCCGCCCACATAGGGGCCCAAATACACTTCTGACAACTTCTCGCCGACTCCGATGATGAGCCCGCCAATGATGGCGCCCGGCACCGACGTCAGTCCGCCCAAAATCACAACCGGTAGTGCACGCAAAGCTACGGTGGTCAAAGAGAACTGCACGCCGAGTTTGCTGCCCCAAATCATGCCGGATACCAATGCCACGATGCCAGCCACACACCACACAATCACCCAAATGCGGTTGAGCGGAATACCAATCGACTGAGCAGCTTGGTGGTCATCTGCCACGGCACGCAAAGCCCGTCCGGTAGAGGTTTTTTGGAAGAAGATGCTTAAGCCAGCAACCAAAGTGGCAGCGATAGCCGCAGCGATCACGTCTTCTTTGTTGACCAAGACGCCGCCTTCAAAAAATGAATTCAGTACAAAGATAGGCTCTTTGGGCATGCCGATATCGATTTTGTAGACGTCGCTACCAAACAGCGCCTGGCCCAAGCCTTCCATGAAATAGGTAATGCCCAAGGTGGCCATCAATAAGGTCGCACCTTCTTGGTTGACTAAATGGCGCAAGACCAATCGCTCGATCACCCAGGCCACGGCAAACATCACAGCGCCAGCCATCACAAACGCGATGAGGTTGCTCAACAACAAGTTATTGACGTCTAACCACACAGGTATCCATTCTGAAAAACGCGCCATCGCCAAAGCGGCAAACAACACCATCGCACCTTGGGCAAAGTTAAAAACGCCCGAGGCCTTGAAGATCAATACAAAACCCAAAGCCACCAAGGAATACAGCATGCCCGCCATCAGGCCGCCGAGCAGTGTTTCTAAAAAGAATGCCATTGTTTTGTCCTTTGTACCGATCAGTGCGAGGTGCCCAAATAGGCTTGGATCACATCTGGGTTGTTGCGCACCTCGTCGGGCATGCCGTCACCAATTTTTTTACCGTAGTCCAGTACGACGACGCGGTCTGAAATATCCATCACCACGCCCATATCGTGTTCGATCAACACAATCGTCGTGCCAAATTCGTCATTCACGTCCAAGATAAAGCGGCACATGTCTTGTTTTTCTTCGACGTTCATGCCGGCCATAGGCTCATCTAATAACAACACCTGCGGCTCGAGTGCCAAAGCGCGTCCTAGGTCCACGCGCTTTTGCAGGCCATAAGGCAGTTGGCCCACCGGTGTTTTTCTATGCGCTTGAATTTCCAAAAAATCGATGATGTGTTCGACTTTTTCGCGGTGCGCAATTTCTTCTTTTTCTGCAGGGCCAATGCGCAAAGCTTGTAAAAACAAATTGCTTTTCATACGCAGGTTGCGACCCGTCATGATGTTTTCCAACACACTCATGCCTTTGAACAAAGCCAAGTTTTGGAAGGTGCGCGCGATACCCATCTTGGCAACCGCATGGCTGTCCATGTGGCTGAAGGTTTGTCCACGAAATGTGATCGACCCTTCTTGTGGCGTATACACACCATTGATGCAATTGAGCATCGAGCTTTTGCCTGCGCCGTTAGGCCCGATGATGGCGCGTACTTCATGCTCGCGCACATTGAAAGAGATATCGGTCAGCGCTTTCACGCCGCCAAAACGCAAGCTGATATTTTGGATGTCGAGAATGACCTCGCCTATTTTTTTACTCATGCCGCCTGCCCTACTGGTGCAAAGGTTTTGGTGTCCAGGATACGCAAGGTAGCGCTGACACTGCCTGTGCGTCCGTCTTCAAATTTCACCTGAGTTTCGATAAATTGCTCAGAGGCCCCGCCATACAAAGCATCGATCAAGACATCGTATTTCTCCGCGATGAATCCACGGCGCACTTTGTTGGTTCTTGTTAACTCGCCATCGTCCGCATCGAGTTCTTTGTGCAAGACCAAAAAGCGGCTTACTTGGCTGCCCGCTAACAATTTGTCTTGTGCCAAATCAGCATTGACCGATTCCACACATTCTTTGATGAGTTGGTACACCTCAGTCTTTTGCGCCAAATCTGTATAGCCCGCATAAGGCAAGTTGCGACGCTCGGCCCAGTTGCCAACGGCGTCAAAGTCAATATTGATCATGACGCAGACTTTGTCGCGTTGGTCCCCATAAGCCACCACTTCTTTGATGTGCTGGAAAAACTTGAGTTTGTTTTCGACATACTTAGGTGCGAACATGGCGCCATCGTTGCTGCCACCGCGAATACGCCCTACGTCTTTGACGCGGTCAATAATTTTGAGGTGGCCGTTGGCATCCAGAAAGCCTGCGTCACTGGTGTGATACCAACCATCGGCTGTTAACACCTCTGCAGTGGCTGTTGGGTTTTTATAGTATTCCTTCAACAAGCCTTTGGACTTCACCAAAATCTCGCCGTTGTCAGCCACTTTGATCTCCACACCTTCGCAAGGTATGCCCACCGTATCAGCACGCGCTTGGTTGTCAGGTTGCAAACACACGAACACAGCCGTTTCCGTGGATCCGTAGAGTTGCTTGAGGTTGATACCGATTGAGCGATAAAAGCGGAACAAGTCTGGGCCAATCGCTTCACCCGCTGTGTACGCCACGCGCACACGGCTAAAGCCCAAGGTATTGCGCAACGGGCCATAGACAAATAAATTACCCAAAGCTAGCAACGCACTAGGCAGCAAACCGATCGACTGCCCATCCATCTTGGCGGGGCCGTATTTACGTGCAATGTCCATAAAGTAATGGAACATGCCACGCTTCAAACTGCCCGCATCTTCCATGCGAATCATGACGCTGGTGAGCAAACCTTCAAACACACGGGGTGGTGCGAAGTAATAGGTCGGACCAATCTCTTTCAAATCGATCATCACAGTGGCAGCAGATTCTGGGCAATTGACCACATAGCCACAGACCAACCATTGGGCGTAACTAAAAATATTTTGACCAATCCAGGCTGGAGGCAAATAGGCCAACACATCTTCATCGTGTGTCAGGTGGTCAAAGTTGGCACCCGCTTGGGCACGGTTGATCAATGAGTTGTGGGTATGCACCACGCCTTTGGGGTTACCAGTCGTTCCCGATGTAAAAAACATCGCGGCGACATCGTCTGCATGGCCTTTGTCAACTTCTTGCTGATAAAAGTCAGGGTGTTGTTTAGCAAAGACTTCGCCCGCGGCCAACAACTCTTCAACAGACGAAAGTCCAGGTGCGTCGTATTTGCGCAAACCACGCGGATCGTCATAAAAAATGTGACTGATGTGCGGGCACTGCTCGCGCACTTCCAGCATTTTGTCGACCTGTTCTTGGTCTTCCACCACGCAAAAGCGTACTTCAGCGTTGTTGATCGGAAATACGCATTCGCCTGCCACAGCGTCTTGGTAAAGCGGAACCGGAATTGCGCCCAAGGCCTGCGCAGCCAACATGGTGGCGTACAAACGGGGGCGGTTCGCACCAACCACGACCAAATGTTCGCCGCGTTGCAAACCCGCTTGATGGAGGCCACAGGCCATATGCGTCACCATTTGCAACATGGTCGCCCAGTCCATGCTTTGCCAAATGCCGTATTCTTTTTCACGCATGGCGCTCGCGCTTGGGCGCTGGGCTGCGTGGGTCGCTAACAATCGCGAAAACGTGGTCGACATCAAATATTCCCAAGTCCGTGAGCAAGAAAGAATAACCATGCTAGGCTTGCATTTGACGCCATGTTGTCGTTTCAACGACAATTTAGCGTTACCCCCACTAGGGAATTCCCCATATGAGTGCATCTTCTCCGGTTTACCAACGACGTCGTCAGGCTTCGCCTGACGAGTTGGCGCGCATCCCATGGCTTTCGCTCCTCAGTGCTGCGGAGCGCGAACGCATAGAACCGCAGGTGGTGGTTGGCGTTGCCATGCCGGGTGACTATGTGTGCCGCATGGGCCGTGCTGTGACTTTTTGGTTTGGTGTGATCGAGGGTTTGCTCAAAATGAGTACGGACAGTGCGAGTGGTCGCACCATCACCTACACCGGCGTGCCACCAGGCGGATGGTTTGGCGAAGGCACTGTGCTGAAACGCGAAACATACCGCTACAACATCTCTGCATTGCGCACCAGCGTGGTGGCAGGTCTGCCCGTCGACACCTTCCATTGGTTGCTTGACCACTCGATTGGATTCAACCGTTTTGTAATGAACCAGCTCAATGAGCGACTAGCCCAATTTATTGAAGCGCGTGAAATTGACCGCTCTACCAACCCAGATGTGCGCGTCGCGCGCAACTTAGCCGCGCTCTTCAATCCCACTTTGTTTCCGGGTGTTGGTGAAATGCTGCGCATCACCCAACAAGAATTGGCGTACCTCGTCGGGCTATCGCGGCAACGCGTGAATGTGGCGCTCAACACTTTGCAAGACCAAGACGCTATTCGAATTGAATACGGCGGCATGCGCGTGCTCAATTTGCAAGCCCTGCGAAGCAGTGGCTCCACGCAAGCGAGTGCCGACTAAACTGGTTTGCCTTTCACAAGCAATATGAATACTCCATCTGAACCGATTCGACTCAACAAACGTCTAGCTGAGATGGGCTTGTGCTCGCGCCGCGAGGCCGATGTGTGGATTGAAAACGGTTGGGTATTGGTCAATGGTCAACCAGCTGCTATGGGCGTGAAAGTCACGTCCGCAGACAAAGTCGAGATCGATAGGCGCGCACAAGGTCACCAAGACACGCAGGTCACGATTCTTTTGCACAAACCTATGGGGTATGTCAGCGGTCAAGCCGAAGACGGCCATGAGCCTGCCGTCACCTTGATACATGGACGCAGTCACTGGCGTGAAGACACATCTAAAAACCGCATTCAACCCTCGCAATTGCGCGGTTTAGCGCCTGCAGGTCGCTTGGATATTGACTCTGTTGGACTGCTCGTTCTCACCCAAGACGGCCGCGTCGCCCGTCAACTCATTGGTGAAGACAGCGAGATTGAAAAAGAATATTTGGTTCGCGTGACCTACCAAGACCAAGCCACAGAAGTTCAAAAAATATTCCCTAATGATCAATTGATGCGCTTGCGCCATGGCTTGAGCCTCGACGGCAAAGCCCTCAAACCCGCACAAGTCGAATGGCAAAACCCAGAGCAACTGCGATTTGTTCTGAAAGAAGGGAAAAAACGCCAAATTCGGCGGATGTGCGAATTAGTTGGTTTGCGAGTGGTCGGCCTCAAACGGGTGCGTATCGGGCGCGTAACTTTAGGTAATTTGCCTGTGGGCCAGTGGCGGTATTTGTCTAACCACGAGAAGTTTTAAACATTTTTAGTATTTTTTGTGTTTTTTTGTCCCTTTTGGGTAGCCTTTCTCTTCCTTAAATAACTTGAAATCTGAAAGCCTCTCCTCATATAGAGAGCTTGTTGATTTCCCTTTCAAAGACCCGCTATGTCTAAACACACCCATTCCTTCCAAGCCGAAGTCTCGCAACTCTTGCACTTGGTCACCCATTCCTTGTATTCGAACAAGGAAATCTTTTTACGCGAACTCGTCTCCAATGCCTCAGACGCCTGCGACAAATTGCGCTACGAAGCGCTGAACAACGCAGCCCTGTTTGAAGGCCAGTCCGAACTTCATGTCCGCGTGAGTTTTGACAAAGACGCCAAAACCGTCACCATCACTGACAACGGTATCGGCATGAGCCAACAAGAAGCGATTGACCACTTGGGCACGATTGCAAAAAGTGGCACGCGTGAGTTCATGGGCAAACTCAGCGGAGACCAAAAAACCGATGCCAAAGACCAAGGCGCTTTGATCGGCCAATTTGGTGTGGGTTTTTATTCTGGCTACATCGTGGCTGATCGCATCACTGTCGAATCGCGCCGCGCGGGTTTAAAAGCCGAAGAAGGCGTGCGCTGGAGCAGTACCGGCACGGGAGAGTTTGAAGTTGAGACCATCACCCAAGCAGAGCGCGGAACCACCATCATTTTGCATTTGCGCGATGACGCCGATGAATACTTGAGCGCCTGGAAACTCAAGTCTGTCATCAACAAATACTCAGACCATATTTCTTTGCCGATTTGCATGCGCAAAGAAGTCTGGAAAGAAGGCGAGAAGGACCAACCAGGTGAGATGGTCGTGACCGACGAATGGGAGACCGTGAACCAAGCCAATGCTTTGTGGGCACGGCCTAAGAAAGACGTGAGCGACGAGCAACACCAAGAGTTCTACAAACACATCAGCCACGACTTCGAACCACCTTTGGCTTGGACCCACAACCGCGTAGAGGGCAGCACCGAATACACGCAGTTGCTCTACATCCCATCCAAAGCACCGATGGATTTATTCAACCGCGACAAACAAGCGGGCCTGAAGTTGTATGTCAAACGCGTCTTCATCATGGACGATGCAGAAGCTTTGATGCCTAATTACTTGCGTTTCATCAAAGGCGTGGTCGACTCTGCCGACCTTCCATTGAACGTTAGCCGCGAGTTACTGCAAGAAAGCCGTGATGTCAAAGCGATTCGCGAAGGCAATACCCGTCGCGTCTTGTCTGTCCTCGAAGACTTGGCCAAGCACGACGTGCCTGCTGAAGACGCGAGCGAAGACGACAAAAAAGACACTGGTAAGTTCACCAAGTTCTATGCTGAGTTCGGCGCAGTGTTGAAAGAAGGACTGGGCGAAGACTTCAGCAACAAAGACAAGATCGCCAAACTCTTGCGCTTTGCCAGTACCACCAGCGATACCGTGACCGTCTCTTTTGCGGACTACAAAGCCCGCATGAAAGAAGGTCAAGAAGCCATCTACTACATCACAGCAGACACATTGGCTGGTGCCAAGAACAGCCCACAACTCGAAGTCTTCCGCAAGAAAGGCATCGAGGTTTTGTTGATGACAGACCGCGTGGACGAATGGGCATTGAATTTCTTAAACGAATTCGATGGCACGCCTTTGCAGTCCGTCGCCAAAGGTGCTGTCGATTTAGGCAAGCTCCAAGACGAAGCCGAAAAGAAGGCCGCAGAAGATGCCGCGGAAACCTTCAAGCCCATCTTGGCCAAACTCAAAGAAGCCCTCAAAGACAAAGCTGAAGATGTGCGCGTCACCACGCGCTTGGTGGATTCACCTGCTTGCTTGGTCGTGAAAGACCATGGCATGTCCATGCAACTCGCGCGTATGCTCAAGCAAGCGGGGCAAGAAGCACCCGAGGTGAAGCCTGTTTTGGAAGTCAACGCAGAACATGCGTTGGTCAAGAAGCTCAGCGCGGATGCCAATCCGCATTTCCACGATTTGGCGCACATCTTGTTTGACCAGGCCTTGCTCGCCGAAGGTGGCTTGCCTGAAGACCCCGCTGCTTATGTGAAGCGGGTGAATGCTTTGCTCGTTTAAACCACCAATGCGGGCGCTTGCATAGCCTCGCATTGTTCTTCGAGCATATGGATTTGGCCAGCCCAATAATCGCTGCTTCCAAACCATGAAAAATGTTGCACAAACGCCGGGTCATCCCGGCGTCTTGCTAACCACGCGCTGTAATGGATTAATCGCAAAGTGCGCAAAGGCTCTATCAAAGCCAACTCAGAGCGATTGAGTTCACGCATTTGCTCGTAGCCGTCTAGCAAGACGCTGAGTTGGTAAGTTTGCTGATTTCGGTCACCACTGATGAGCATCCACAAGTCTTGAATAGCAGGCCCCATACGCGCGTCATCCAAGTCCACGAAATGCGGACCGCCATTGGCTTGATCAGTTGGTGTCCACAAGATGTTGCCTGGATGGCAATCACCATGCAGGCGAATCATTTGGCCTGGGTACTCTGCAAAAACATTTTTTGCTATTGCTATCGCTTTGTCACACCAAGACGTCCAAGTAGCTTGTTGGTCTAGAGGAATCATGTTGTTTTCTAAAAGCCAATCGCGTGAATCGATAGCAAAGGTTTGTAAGTTTAATGTGGGACGGGTTACAAAAGCCTTCTTCTGGCCCACGCTGTGAATGCGTGCAATAAAGCGCCCTACCCACTCCAGCACTTCTTCGTCATCCAACTCAGGCATGCGACCACCTCTACGTGGGCTCACGCTGAACGCAAAGCCAGCCGCGTGGTGCAAAGTATTGCCACTCAAAACCAACGGGCCAACCACTGGGATTTCTTCAGCCATTAACTCTGCAGCGAACGCGTGTTCTTCTAGTATTTGCGCATCGCTCCAACGCTCTGGTCTATAGAACTTGGCTACCAACGCTTGCTCATCATCGAGCATGACTTGGTAGACCCGGTTCTCGTAGGAGCTCAATGCCATCAACCTACCGTCGACTGCAAGTCCTAAGTCTGACAAAGCGTCGAGCACCACATTGGGTGTGAGCGCTTCGTAAGCGTGTGTGGCTGGCAACTTAAGCGCCCCAGATCACGTCTTTGCCTGCTTTGTGCGCGCGTTGCAACATCTCGATAAATGGAGCGGCACGTTGTCTCAAACTGACTGGTCGCTCTTGTCCAGAAGTAACTGCTCCTTTTGAGTCTTTTGTATCTTTTGTGTCTGCTGAACCGTTTACGTTTTGTGCATCCAATTGCGCCCGTGTATCTTCTTCTTGTTGCACCGCTTGACGCAAAGCCTCTATGGCTCGCGGCATTTCTAACACTTCCAAAATACCTTTGGGTGAAGGTTCTTTACCAATGATGCGCAAGATCTGCTTGCCATTGGGCTCAAGCATGATGAGGTCTGCAGTCGCTTTTGATTTGAATTTGTAGAGCATGGTGTGATTGTGCGCCTAGCAGTTACGTGTTTATTTGTCTAAAAGCTTGTCTACTATTTGGTGGAATGCTTCTGGCTTTTCGAACATCACCCAATGGCCTGCGTCTGGCACAAGCTGAAAAGAATCTAAACGGTGTAACACTTCTGGCACGCGCTGCAGTGTGTCTTTGTATAGCGCATCTTTTGCACCCCAAATACCGTGCACTGGACATGTCCATCGGTCTTGTAAACCTAAGAGCACATCGGTTCTTGCTATGCGACGTTTTCGCAAACGGTCTCTGCTGACGTTATGGATTTGTAAATCAATGATTTCTTCACTTGCGCTGCTTTCATGCGCAAACATCATGGACATCAAGTTGTGTCTATGCACAGCGCGTTGCTGTTG
>CANBZB010000082.1 GCA_947373745.1 Burkholderiales bacterium
CCATCATCCGCGCCGCCAAAGCCCAAAAATGGGAAAAACACTTGCAAACGAGAGTCGCAGCCGTCATAAGCAATAGACCCTCAGCCAAGGGTTTAGGCCTCGCCCAAGATCACGGCGTTAAAACCCAAGTGGTCGATCACACCACTTTCGCCAATGCCGCCAATCCCAGAGAAGCCTTTGACACGGCACTAATAAAAGAGATAGACCAACACGCTCCAGCCTTGGTTGTACTGGCTGGCTTCATGCGCATCTTGACGCCCACGTTTGTGGCGCATTACGAAGGACGTTTGGTCAATATCCACCCTTCCCTGCTACCCGCGTTTCCCGGTCTGCACACCCACCAACGCGCCATCGAATCAGGCTGTCAATTTGCCGGGGCGACAGTACATCAGGTAAGCGCCGAGTTAGACGTTGGCCCCATATTGGCGCAAGCAGTGGTGCCGGTAATGGAAGACGACACGCCAGATAGTTTGGCCGCAAGAGTGCTCACGCAAGAACACTTGATATACCCAGCCACGATTGCAAAACTTTTAGGTAATTAAAAGTCAGAAAACCAAAACCTCGCAGGCGAGGTAGCTGGCTGCGGCTGACGATTTATCGGTACCCCATGAGGAAGCCGCAGTCAGCTGCCTCGCCGGAGCGAATTCAAAAGTCAAGAACCCAAAAAGCGTCAGGCCACCAACCGAGAACTCTTAGGCACATGCGCCAACAAAAACTCCATTTGGTCCGCCAAAATCCGCCGATTACGCAAAATAAAGTCTTCCCACAAACTGGGAATATAAGGCGTGTAAAGCAAAGGCATATGGGCCTGCTCCGGCGTACGGTTGCCCTTGCGGTGATTGCATGACTTACACGCTGTCACCACATTCATCCAGTGGTCCTTGCCGTTTTGGCCCAAAGGCGTGATGTGCTCGCGCGTTAACTCCGACTCGTGAAAATGGTCACCACAGTAAGCGCAAATATTGCGGTCGCGGATAAATAACTTGGCGTTGGTCAATCCTGAGCGTAAGTCGAAGGGATTGATCTTGGGTACGCCCTTGGTGCCGATGATGCTGTTGACCGTGATAATCGACTGCTGGCCTGTGATGGCGTTGGTGCCGCCATGGAAAACTGCAACCTCGCCGCCAGATTCCCAGCGAACGTCGCCGGCTGCGTAGTGGATCACCGCTTGTTCGAGCGAAATCCAAGACTGTGGGAGTCCTTGCGCTGACAGTTTCAAGACCTTCAAAACACACCTCCATCCAAAGCTTTATGAACCGATTAGGGAATGCACGTCTATCAACGACAATATAACCTTAATGCGTGACACTTTTATAAAAGTCACAAACTCAATCCAACATGCGAATTCTTAGAGGTTTTGACCACCCCGACCAAGCCAAGGCTTGCGCCTTGACCATCGGTAACTTTGACGGTGTGCACCGCGGCCATCAAGCGATGCTGGCGTTGTTACAAAACGAAGCACGGCATCGCAATGTCGCCAGTTGCGTGATGACGTTTGAACCCCATCCGCGCGACTACTTTGCCAAAGCCTTCAAACAACCCGATCTCGCACCAGCCCGTATCGCTTCGTTGCGCGACAAACTCCATGAACTTGCAGCATGTGGCGTGCAACAGTGCATCGTCTTACCTTTTAACGAAAAATTTGCGGCGCAGTCGCCTGATGACTTTATAAATAACGTGTTAGTCCAAGGCCTAGGCGTCAAATATGTGCTGGTAGGCGACGACTTTCGCTTTGGAGCCAAACGACTTGGCGACTACGCCATGCTCGATGCAGCTGGCGCACAACTCGGCTTTGACGTCGCCCGTATGAACAGCTACGAGGTGCGCGGCTTGCGCGTTTCTAGCTCGGCTGTGCGCGAAGCGTTAGCGCGAGGTGCCATGGAAGAAGTGGCACAACTTTTGGGAAGGCCTTACGCCATCTCTGGCCATGTGGTGCACGGTCGCAAATTAGGGCGTGAGTTGCTATGCCCCACCCTCAATCTGCGCTTTGCCCATTGGAAGCCAGCAGCGAGCGGAATTTTTGTGGTGCGTGTGCATGGGTTACACGAAACACCACTGCAAGGTGTCGCTAATTTGGGGGTTCGGCCTTCGCTAGACCCCAACGATGTCAACGGTGGACGCGTCTTGCTAGAAACCCATTGCCTAGATTGGCCCGTAAGCCTAGGCGTCGAGGGGGGCTACGGTAAAATTATTCGCGTTGAACTGTTGCATAAATTGCACGACGAGTTGGCCTACGACGGTATGGACGCCTTGAAACAAGGCATACACAAAGACTGCGAAGACGCACGTACCTGGTTCGCAGCACACATCTAACACCATGACCGAAAAAAACAATTACCGCGCCACCCTCAATATGCCCGACACGCCGTTTCCGATGCGTGGCGATTTACCCAAACGCGAACCCGCTTGGGCAAAAAGTTGGACAGACGAGGGTTTGTATAAAAAACTTCGGGTGGCACGCCATGGTCAACCCTTGTTTGTCTTGCACGATGGCCCGCCCTATGCGAACGGCAAATTACACATTGGCCATGCGCTCAACAAAGTGTTGAAAGACATGATCGTCAAATCACGCCAACTGGCTGGCTTTGACGCGCAATACATCCCCGGATGGGATTGCCATGGTTTACCGATCGAAAACGCCATTGAAAAACTCCATGGCCGCAAACTCAGTCGAGACGATATGCAGGCCAAAAGCCGCGCTTTCGCCACTGAGCAAATCGACCAACAACGCGAAGACTTCAAACGTTTGGGCGTGTTGGGTGATTGGGAGCGTCCTTATCGCACCATGGATTTCGGCAACGAAGCTGGTGAAATCCGCGCTTTCAAACGCGTCATCGAGCGTGGTTTTGTTTATCGCGGTTTAAAACCTGTGTATTGGTGCTTTGACTGCGGCTCATCTTTAGCTGAATTTGAAATTGAATACGCAGACAAAAAGAGCGACACCTTAGACGTTGCCTTTCTATGTGCCCAACCTGAAAAACTAGCAGCCGCTTTTGGCTTACAAGAGCTCAGCAAAGAAGCTTTCGCAGTCATTTGGACCACCACCGCTTGGACCATCCCAGCAAACCAAGCACTCAACCTCAACCCTGAACTGACATACGCATTGGTCGACACCGAACGCGGTTTGTATATGTGTGCTGAGAGTTTGGTGGAGAAATGTTTAGAACGCTGGCAGCTCAGCGGCAAAGTTGTAGCTACAACATTAGGTAAGCAACTCGACCTCATCGAATTTCACCATCCACTCGCACATGTCGACGCTGGTTTTGCACGCACTGCGCCTGTGTATTTGGCCGACTACGCCACAGCAGATGACGGCACCGGTATCGTCCACAGCGCACCTGCTTATGGTGTGGATGACTTCAACTCCTGCGTGGCACACGGAATGAAGTACGACGATATCTTGAACCCTGTTCAAGGTAACGGCGCGTATGCCGCTGAGTTTGCTTTGTTTGGCGGCCAACATATTTGGAAAGCTGTTCCTGTTATTTTGGAAGCGCTGAAAAATGCCAACCGTTTGATGGCGACGCATGGCATCAGCCACAGCTATCCGCATTGCTGGCGCCACAAAACACCGGTGATCTACCGTGCCGCTGCACAGTGGTTTGTACGCATGGACACTGGCGAAGGCGTTTTCACCACGCAGAAAGCGCCTAAGTCCTTGCGACAACTCGCGCTTGATGCAATCGAGCAAACCCAGTTCTATCCAGAAAACGGCAAGACCCGTTTGCGCGACATGATTGCCAACCGCCCAGACTGGTGCATCTCACGCCAGCGCAGTTGGGGCGTGCCTGTGCCGTTCTTGTTACACAAAGACAGTGGCGAATTGCATCCTGGCACGCTAGAGATTTTGGATGTTGCAGCGGACATGGTGCAGGCCGGTGGCATTGAATCTTGGAGCCGCGCTACTGTTGAAGATATTTGCTCAGCGCTTGCCAAAACTGGAAAAACTTTTAACGCTGCAGCTTCCGACTACACCAAGAGCACTGATATCTTGGAAGTGTGGTTCGACAGCGGTTCGACATTCGAACACGTGCTGCGTGGCAGCCATAAAGACGCTTATGACCGCGAGCCTTTCCACGCCGAAGGGCCTGAGGCCGACTTGTACCTCGAAGGCCATGACCAACACCGTGGCTGGTTCCATTCATCCCTCTTACTGGGTTGCGCTTTGTATGACCGCGCACCCTATCGCGGTTTGCTCACCCACGGATTTGCAACGGACGGCCAAGGCCGCAAGATGAGCAAGTCATTGGGCAACACTGTGGTGCCGCAAGAAGTTACCGACAAACTTGGCGCTGAAATCGTGCGCTTGTGGGTGGCTTCTACCGATTACTCGGGCGACTTGAACATCGACGACAAAATCTTGGCGCGCGTGGTCGACACCTATCGCCGCGTTCGCAACACCTTGAAGTTCTTGATGGCCAACACCAGCGACTTCGACATGACGAAAGACGCTGTGCCTTACGACCAGTTGTTGGAAATCGATCGGTACGCACTTTCACGCGCTGCGGAATTACAAGCGGAAATCGTCGGTACACACAACACAGCTGTTGGCGTATTTGAAGGCGGACATTTCGGCCAGTATGAGTTTCATCCTGTGGTGTCAAAACTGCAGTTGTATTGCTCAGAAGATTTAGGCGCTTTCTATCTGGATGTGCTCAAAGACAGGCTCTACACCACTGCCACATCTTCGCTGTCGCGTCGTAGCGCGCAAACTGCGCTCTACACCATCACCCAAGCGATGTTGCGTTGGATGGCGCCTTTCTTGAGTTTTACTGCCGAAGAAGCATGGTGTGTGATGGGCACATCGCCTTCCATATTTTTTGAAACCTATACGAATTTGGCAGCGCCTAACGCAGCATTGGTTGACAAATGGCGCGTGATCAAAGATGTGCGCGAACTCGCCAACAAAGAAATTGAAAGCAAGCGCAGTGCAGGTCTGATTGGCGCCTCTTTGCAAGCCGAATTAACCATTGCGTGCGATGGCACCACATTCGATGCATTGGCTTCACTGGGTGATGACTTGAAGTTTGTCTTCATCACATCCAAAGTGCAACTGGTTCGTAAAGCAGGTGATCTTCATATCGACGTGAAAGCCAGTGAAGCCGTGAAATGCGAACGCTGTTGGCATTACAGCGAAGATATTGGTCAAGATGCAGCACACCCTACATTGTGTGGTCGCTGCACTAGCAATCTTTACGGCTCTGGCGAAGTACGCCACTTCGCATAATTTACGGCTCGCACTTACAACGCACATGGCACGCCACACCTTTATCCGCAATACGACCTCTTACTGGCTGTGGATTGGCATGGCTGTAGCGATTGTGCTGGCAGACCAATTCACCAAAGTATTGATCGTTAGCACCTACCAATTAGGTGAAGGTTTCTCTGTCACCAGCTTTTTTAATATCGTGCGCGTGCATAACGAAGGCGCTGCATTTTCTTTTTTAGCCAATGCAGGTGGCTGGCAACGTTGGTTGTTTACGGGTTTTGGCGCCATCGCTGCGATTACGATTGTTTGGATGCTCAAACAACATGCACAACAAAAGCTATTTGGATTTGCACTAGCCTGTGTATTAGGTGGCGCAGTAGGCAATGTGATCGACCGCGTGATGTATGGCTATGTGGTCGATTTCTTAGACTTCTATTACGCAGGCATCCACTTTCCCGCATTCAATCTGGCAGACAGCGCCATTACTTTAGGCGCTGCCTGCTTGATCTTGGATGAAATCCTGCGCGTAAGGCGCGGACACTAATTACAGCGTAATGATCGTGCAACCCGTAGTCTTGCGGGCTTCTAAATCGATATGCGCTTGCGCAACATTTGCCAAAGGATAGGTCTGGTCGATATGGATCTTGACCTTGCCGCTGGTGACTGCTTCAAACAAATCGTCCGCCATGGCTTGCGTGTTTTCACGTGTGCTCATATGCGTGAACAAGGTTTGACGCGTGACATACAAAGAGCCCTTGCCACCTAAGACGCCAGGGGCAAACGCAGGCACAGGGCCAGACGCATTACCAAAGCTTGCCATCAAGCCCAAAGGTGCCAAGCAATCGAGTGATTTCTCCCAGGTGTCTTTACCGACTGAGTCGTACACCACTTTCACGCCTTTGCCACCGGTAATTTCTTTGACCTTGGCCAAGAAGTCTTCGGTGTTGTAGTTGATTGCGTGGCTTGCACCATTGGCCAATGCCAGTTGGCATTTCGCATCACTGCCCGCAGTTCCAATCAGTTGATAACCCAAAGCTTTGGCCCATTGCGATGCAATCAAACCAACGCCACCCGCTGCTGCGTGGAACAAGATGAAATCACCTTTGTGCAATCCACCTTGCGGCAAAGTGCTTTTGAGCAAGTACTGCGCAGTTAAACCTTTGAGCATCATGGCAGCGCCAGTTTCAAATGAAATCGCATCAGGCAATTTGCAAACTGTCTTGGCCGGCATCACACGTTCTTCGCAATAGCTTCCAGGAGGTGCGCTGGCATACGCTGCACGATCGCCAGCTTTGAGATGCGTCACGCCTTCGCCTACCGCTTCGACAATGCCAGACGCTTCCATGCCCAAACGTAGTGGCATAGGAAATGGATACAGGCCGGTGCGTTGGTACACGTCAATGAAATTCAAACCAACGGCTTTGTGGCGAATACGAATTTCACCAGCGCCGGGTTGTCCGACCGAGACGTCGACAATTTTGAGTTCTTCTGGTCCGCCGTTTTTTTCAATGATGACTGCTTTGCTCATGTTGTTTGCTCCTAAGGGAATCGATAATTTTTTGATGTCCTGCATCCTGCCATGAAAGCGGTTTCCCAGTTGTCACCTAGGTTTTATGGGCTCGGGTAGAGTCTCGCCCTAATGTCTGACACCTCCTCTAGCCCCACTCCCAGCCCTTCACACCCTGCTTTGACTGCGCGTGCTGCAGCTTTGTTGTTGGTGCCACCCCTGCTGTGGGCAGGCAACGCGATCACAGGGCGCTTGGTGCATGAACTCATTTCTCCGCTGACGCTTAATTTTTTCCGCTGGGCGCTGGCGTTTTTGCTACTCATTCCGATTGCGCACAAAGTACTGCATCGCAACAGTCCGTTGTGGTCAAAGTGGAAACGTTTTGCAGTGCTTGGTTTTCTAGGTGTGGGTTGCTACAACAGTTTCCAGTACCTCGCACTACAAACCTCAAGCCCTATCAATGTGACCTTAGTGGCTTCCAGCACACCTGTGTTTATGTTGGCGATTGGTGCCGTATTTTTCAAACAAACCATTCGCTTGCAACAAATTATTGGCGCAGTTTTATCCATAGCCGGTGTATTACTAGTCCTTTGCCGAGGTGACTGGAATGCGCTTGCAAATGTGCAGTTGGTCATCGGTGATGTCTATGTGCTGATTGCAACCGCATGCTGGGGCTTTTACAGCTGGCTTCTCAGTCGTCCAGATGATCCTGCAGAGATACGTAGTAACTGGGCTTATTTTTTAATGGCACAAATGGCTTTTGGCCTGTCTTGGTCTGGCCTATTCACATCTGGCGAATGGTTGGTTGGTGACGCCTATGTGCATTGGGGTTGGCCACTCTTGGCTGCGCTGGCCTATGTCGCCTTGTGTCCATCGTTGCTGGCTTACCGTTGTTGGGGACTGGGTGTGCAACAAGCGGGGCCTAATATCGCTGGCTTCTTTGCCAACCTCACGCCACTATTTGCAGCGGTGATGTCAGCCTTGGTATTGGGTGACTTGCCACAAACATTTCACGCGGTCGCTTTTGCATTGATCGTCGGCGGGATTGTGGTGTCTTCTCGGCGCTAATTTTGATTGAAAGAAAAATCCACGGCAGAAGGCGCTTACTTAAAAGTATTAATTTTTAAGTAGCGCCATCCTGTAGTTAAAACGAGCCTGAATAAGCTCCGCCATCCGTCAAAATATTTTGACCTGTGATGTAACTGGCTTGTGCTGAGCACAAGAATGCACAGGTCTCACCAAACTCGTCTGGATGTCCAAAACGCAATGCTGGAATCGTTTTCTTACGCGCATCCATGATGGCTTCGATAGGTTGGCCTGTTTTGTCTGCGGCGCCCTTCATCGTGCCCTTGAGGCGGTCTGTGTCGTAAGCACCTGGCAACAAGTTATTGATCGTCACGTTGTTGGAAGCAAGTTTGGTGGTTCTTGCTACGCCAGCAATGAAACCCGTCAAACCAGAACGCGCGCCATTGGACAAGCCCAAAATATCAATTGGTGCTTTGACCGCACTAGAGGTGATATTGACGATACGCCCAAATCCACGCTCGGCCATTCCATCTGCGGTGGCTTTGAGCAACTCGATAGGCGTCAGCATATTGGCGTCGACTGCTTTGATCCAATCGTCGCGATTCCAATTACGGAAGTCTCCAGGGGGTGGGCCACCTGCATTGGTCACCACGATGTCGTAATTTTTACCAGGACCACCTTGGATAGACCAGATAGCCTCGCGTCCTTCAGGTGTGGTGATATCAACAGCAGCAGCAATGATGGTGGTTCCAAATTTACGTAGCTCTTTGGCTGCTGCTTCGAGTGCTTCTGCACCACGGGCCACGATCACCACATTAACGCCTTCTCGCGCTAACGATTGCGCGCAACCATAGCCCAAACCTTTGCTGGCTCCGCCAACCAATGCCCACTTACCCTTGATTCCTAAATCCATTATCTTTCTCCATATTTAGTTACTAAAAAAACACCACCAACCACCAGTAAGGTACCTGCCCCTATCCAAAGATTGAGTGGTTCATCCAACACCACAACACCCAATGTGATGGTTGCCATAGGCCCAATCATGCCAGTTTGTGCGGTCAAGGCTGCGCCAATCCGCTCAATGGCCATCATCACCATCAATACCGGCGCGACTGTACACAGCAGAGCGTTCAGTATCGCCAACCAAAGAACTGGCTCCGGTACATCTGCTGCAGACAAAGGCCGCAACACTAAAAATTGCACGATACAACATATGCAAGCGACACTGGTAGCCCAGCCCACCAAGCGCAAGGCACCAATGCGTTGCACAAGTTGTCCGCTGTAGAGTAAATAAACGCCATAAGTTAAGGCACTGGAGAAGACCAAAGCACTTCCCAGCGCAACATCTGTCCCCGTAAAAGACAACTCATGCACAAATACCAATAAAACACCGCTGTAACTCACCACCATGGCCAGCATACGAATAGGCTGCACTGGTTTTTTGTAAATCAACCAACCCAGTACCACCACCAAGGTTGGGTTAAGGTACAAAATTAAGCGCTCTAAGCTGGCAGAGATGTATTGCAAGCCTAAAAAATCTAAGTAGCTAGAAAGGTAATAACCAACAACCCCCAGGGCTCCAATACCCACCATGTCGCGGGTGGTCAACGGATTTGCACGCGCTTGGGTTTGCCGCTCTGACCAAATACCTAGGGCGATGAAAAATGGCAGAGCGAAAAGCATACGCAGCATGATGATGGTGACTGCATCCACTCCATAGCGATACGAGAGCTTGACAATGATGGCCTTACCACTGAAAGCAATCGCGCCTGCGACCGCTAAGAGTAAACCCGACAGTGAAGAGCGCTTAAGCGTAGTCATTGAAGCGAGTTTATTCTCACCCACAGATAGCCACTTGCACAATGGCTTCAAAATGGTCTGAATGCGTCATGCAAGCGACTATGCGCTTGGCGCACAACACATAAACTCCAACGATGCGCCTGTCTCTCATCCAACGACTGCTTTTAGCCAATCGGCAAACACGGCGCAAAGCATCTGGTTTGCCCGTCATCTGGAAAGGCATGCTGTGGATGGCGGCGGGAGGGTTTTTATTTTCTATCCTCAACACCATCGTGCGCGCTATCGCCATGCAGATGGATCCATTTGAAGTGCAATTCTTACGCTACCTGTTTGGCCTGCTGGTGATGTTGCCTTGGGTATTTAAAGCAGGTCCCCGCAACTACTGGCCTACAGATGTCAAAGGGCAATTTTGGCGAGGTGGCGTTCACACCATAGGCATGGTGTTGTGGTTTATTGCTTTACCCAAAATTCCTTTGGCAGATATGACGGCCATCAGTTTCACCGGGCCGATTTTCATCATGATCGGTGCTTCTTGGTTTTTGGGTGAACCGATGCGTCGCGACAGATGGATAGCCGCGTTGATCGGTTTTGCGGGAGTTGTCGTAGTGGTTGCCCCCAAATTGTCTGGTGCTGGCGGTGGCTACCACTTGGTGATGTTGGCATCTGCCCCGCTTTTTGCCGCGTCATTCTTGATCACCAAAGCATTGACCCGTTATGAGAAAGCAACCGTCATTGTGTTTTGGCAAGCCTTGACGGTATCGCTTTTCAGCTTGCCTTTGGCTTTGCTGCATTGGCAGGAGCCCAGCTTGTGGCAGTGGACCGGTTTTTTTATTGCTGGAATTTTGGGAAGCGTCGGCCATTATTGTTGGACGCGCGCGTTTCATGCGGCGGATATTTCGTCTACCCAATCACTCCGCTTTTTAGATTTGGTGTGGACTTCTGC
>CANBZB010000083.1 GCA_947373745.1 Burkholderiales bacterium
CTTCACCGCATTGACCGTGAAACTTCTGGTTTGGTTTTGTTTTCTGTGAACCCGCAGGAACGCGACGCCTACCAATCCTTGTTTCGCGAACGTAAGGTGCAAAAAACTTACCAAGCGATTGCGCCATATAGGGATGACTTGGTTTTTCCGCTCACGCGTCAAAGTCGTATCGAGGAAGATGCGCAGTTTTTTCTATCGCGTGAATTAGAAGGCGCGTCAAATAGTGAAACGCATATAGACATTTTGAAATGTCTGGAAACAAGCTTGAACCCATCGGTGCACGCATCCGATGGTTCAACTGAGGGATCAACCGTAATGTCGCCGCAGAGCCTTTACCAACCCAAGGCGCTCTACCAACTCACCCCCATCACGGGCAAACGCCACCAATTGCGTATCCATATGTGCGCCTTGGGCATACCGATAGTCGGGGACCAGTTTTACCCCAAGGTATTGCGCGGGCCTGATGCGTCAGAAGATTTCAGCCAAGTTTTGCAACTACTGGCGCAAACAATCGCCTTCGTAGATCCCATCACGGGTAATAAAAGAGCGTTCAAGAGCCAACAAAACTTGGCTTGCTAAATTGCCTTATGCACCAAGTGACTGCACCACCCAAGCCTGCACACTAGCCAAAGCCTTAGGCAAACCAGAAGCATCGGTACCACCCGCCATCGCCATATCGGCTTTGCCGCCGCCTTTGCCGCCGACTTGTTGGGCTACGAAGTTCACCAAATCACCCGCCTTGACCCGACCCACGGTGTCTGTGGTCACACCCGCAGCGATTTGCACTTTGTTGCCGTCTACGGCCGCCAAAACAATGACTGCAGTTTTGAGTTTGTCTTTCAACTTATCCATGGTGTCACGTAAGGTTTTGGCGTCTGCGCCTTCCAGCGTGGCGGCCAACACTTTGACGCCTTTCACATCGACGGCTTGGCCCATCAAGTCGTCGCCTTGGCTTGAAGCCAATTTCCCTTTGAGCGCAGAGACCTCTTTCTCCAAAGCTTTGACGTGGTCTAACACTTGGGCGATGCGTGCGTTCAGCTCTGCGGTTGGTGCTTTCAATGCGCCAGCGGCAAGGGCTACGGAGTTTTCTAAAGACTGCAAATAAGCTAGTGCGTTGCTACCCGTGATGGCTTCGATACGGCGCACACCTGCAGCCACACCGCTCTCACCCACTATTTTGAACAAGCCAATATCGCCGGTGCGTTGCACGTGGGTGCCGCCACACAGTTCACGGCTAGAACCTATGTCGAGCACGCGCACGGTCTCGCCGTATTTTTCACCGAACAGCATCATGGCGCCTGTTTTTTGGGCAGACTCGATGTCCATCACCCGGGCTTGGGCTTGGGCGTTGGCCAAGATTTCTGCGTTCACCTTGGCTTCAATTTGTTCAATTTCAGCAGCCGTTACAGGCGCGTTGTGCGCAAAGTCAAAACGTGTTTTGTCGGCGTCAACCAACGAGCCTTTTTGCTGCACGTGGGTACCAAGCACTTCGCGCAAGGCTTTGTGCATCAAGTGGGTAGCGGAGTGGTTGCGCACGGTGGCTTCGCGAACCGCAGTGTTGACTTGCGCTTGCACTTGGTCACCAACGGCCAAAGTGCCTTGGATGTTGGTGCCATGGTGGGCAAACACATCGGCTTTGATTTTTTGGGTATCGGTCACTTCAAAATTAGCAGAGCCACTTTTGAGCACGCCTTGGTCGCCGACTTGTCCACCGCTTTCTGCATAGAAAGGGGTGGTGTCCAAAACGACCGAGCCAGTTTGCCCAGTTTTGAGTTCGGCAACAGCAACACCATCGAGATACAAGGCAACCACTTTGGCGGCTGAGCCCAGCGATTCATAGCCTACAAAGGCGTTTCCAGAACCGTTGTATTCCAAGGCTTTGTCCATCTTGAACTTGCCGGCGGCACGGGCTTGGTTTTTCTGTTTATCCATCGCGGCATGGAAGCCCGCTTCGTCCACCGTCACGCCACGCTCACGGCATACATCGTTGGTCAAATCGAGTGGAAAGCCATAGGTGTCATGCAGTTTGAAGGCAACTTCACCGGAGAGTTTTTTGTTTTGAGCGCTGGAAGCATTTGTGCCGGAGGTAACGCTATCGCCCAAAGCCTCGTCCAAGATTTGCATGCCAATTTCTAGCGTCTCGTAGAAGCGCTCTTCTTCAGCTTTCAAAATCGCAGCGATGCGATCTGCCTGAGAGGCCAAACTGGGGTAAGCCTTGCCCATCAACGCCACCAGATCAGGCATGAGTTTGTGGAAGAAAGGTTTTTTCTGCCCGAGTTTGTAACCATGGCGAATAGCGCGGCGCACGATGCGGCGTTGCACATAGCCTCGGCCTTCGTTGCTAGGCACCACACCGTCGCTTACCAAAAACGCTGTGGCGCGTATGTGGTCGGCGATCACGCGCAAGGAACTGTTCTTCAAATCTTTGCAACCCGTTTCACGCGCAGCGGCTTTGATCAAGGAATCGAATAAGTCGATTTCGTAATTGCTGTGCACATGCTGCAAGATGGCCGCGAGGCGCTCCAAGCCCATGCCGGTATCGACACATGGCGCAGGCAATGGCGAAACAGAACCGTCTTCTGCCATATTGAATTGCATGAAAACGTTGTTCCAAATTTCAATGAAACGGTCGCCGTCTTCTTCGGGACTACCGGGAGGACCGCCAGGAATATGGGGCCCGTGGTCATAAAAAATCTCGCTGCAGGGACCGCAAGGACCGGTGTCAGCCATCATCCAGAAGTTATCACTTTTGTAGCGTCCGCCTTTGTTGTCGCCAATTCGGATGACACGGTCTGCCGGCAAGCCGATTTCTTTGGTCCAAATATCGTAGGCTTCGTCGTCTTCCTGGTAGACGGTGGCGAGCAAGCGCTCTTTCGGCAGCTTGTAAACCTCGGTCAGCAACTCCCAAGCCCATTTCAGGCTTTCACGTTTGAAATAGTCGCCAAAGCTCCAATTTCCCAGCATTTCAAAGAAGGTGTGGTGGCGGGCGGTGTAGCCCACGTTTTCTAAGTCGTTGTGTTTGCCGCCTGCGCGCAAACACGCCTGAACTGAGGCGGCGCGCACATATGAGCGTTTGTCGGTGCCCAAAAACACATCTTTGAACTGCACCATGCCCGAATTGGTGAACATCAGGGTAGGGTCGTTACCTGGAACCAAGGGGCTAGATGCCACCACGGTATGGCCTTTAGAGGCAAAAAAATCGAGGAAAGACTGCCGAATGTCGGCAACAGAGAATGGGGGTTGGGTCATCCTCAAATTATAGGTTTCGCAGTCTCCTTGAAGACTCACTGGCTATCGCGCTGGCGATATGCTTGCGCCCACGCCAAATTTGGAGACTCCCATGGATATGAAAACCGCCCCTCTCTCCCTGCTCAACGACCCCACACTTTTAAAAACCGATTCCCTCATCAACGGCCAATGGGTTGCAGGCGCTAGGCGGTTTGACGTCAATGACCCCGCCACCGGCAAAAAACTCGCCGATGTAGCCAACTTGGGCCCCGCCGAAGCCGAAGCCGCCATTGCCGCCGCCAACACCGCTTGGGGCCCATGGAAGGCCAAAACAGGCAAAGAACGCAGCGCTGTTCTGCGCAAATGGTTCGATTTGTTGATGGCCAACCAAGAAGACCTCGGTCGCATCATGACGGCAGAGCAAGGCAAGCCTTTTGCCGAAGCCAAAGGCGAAGTCGCCTACGGCGCCAGTTTTGTCGAGTGGTATGCCGAAGAAGCCAAACGCGTCAACGGCGAAACCCTGCCCCAGTTTGACAACAACCGCCGTTTACTGGTGATCAAACAAGCGATTGGTGTCTGCGCCGCCATCACGCCTTGGAACTTCCCACTTGCCATGATCACCCGCAAAGTCGCTCCCGCTTTGGCAGCAGGGTGCCCTGTGGTGATCAAACCTGCAGAACTCACGCCTTTAACTGCCTTGGCCGCGGCTGAGTTAGCAGTGCGTGCTGGCATTCCCGCTGGCGTATTGAACATCTTGACGGCCGACAGCGATAACAGCATTGCAGTGGGCAAAGTGTTTTGCGCCAGCGACACGGTGCGCCACATCAGCTTTACAGGCTCTACCGAAGTCGGTCGTATTTTGATGGCGCAGTCTGCGCCCAGCATTAAAAAACTAGCGCTTGAACTCGGCGGCAACGCACCTTTCATCGTGTTTGACGACGCCGATATCGACAGTGCTGTCGAAGGCGCCATGGCCAGCAAATACCGCAATGCAGGTCAAACCTGTGTGTGCGCGAACCGGATCTATGTACAAGACAAGGTGTACGACCAGTTTGTCGAAAAATTTGCCGCCAAAGTCAAAGCACTCAAAGTAGGCAATGGTTTTGAAGACGGCGTGGCCCAGGGTCCGCTGATTGAAGATGCAGCCGTGCAAAAAGTCGAACGCCATGTGCAAGACGCTATCGCCAAAGGTGGCAAAGTGGTGGTCGGCGGCAAGAAGTTAAACGGCCAGTTTTTCGAGCCCACCGTGATTTCTGGCGCTACCGCAGACATGCTATGCGCCAAGGAAGAAACCTTTGGTCCGTTTGCACCTGTGTTTCGCTTCCACCAAGACCAAGAAGCGATTGACGCTGCCAACAACACCGAGTTTGGCTTAGCCAGCTATTTCTACAGCCGGGATGTGGGTCGCATCTTTCGTGTCAGCGAGGCGCTGGAATACGGCATGGTGGGCATCAACGTTGGCGTCATCGCAACAGAACATGTACCGTTTGGTGGCGTCAAACAATCAGGATTAGGACGCGAAGGTTCAAGCCACGGCATGGATGAATATTTGGAAATGAAATACCTGTGCATCGGAGATATTTCAAAATAAATCTTCATCTAATGATTGCATGCATAGGTGTATTGAATTAACCAATATAGGTAGTTTTACACCTTTGTCATCAACATTGTTTTCTTGTTCAATTTAAAATCAAAACTAGTTTCACTCCAATCAATTAAGGCCCTATGTCTACACAGCAAATTTATATGCGTTTCTTGAATTTGGTCCATGCATTGGAGGGCAATAACAGTTCACCCCAGATAGACCTTGATGCCAAGAAACTGCTAGATGTGATCGGCCTGCGTAACGACCAGAAAAAATCGCTCACAGTGACAGAAGCCATGGCCTTGGATCACATTGCGTCCCCTGCCACCATCCACCGCAAGCTAGACCAGTTACGTGAACTCGGAATGATTGACACAGTGTACGAGGGCAAAAACCGCCGTACAAAATACTTGGTTCCTACCAAAGCCGCTGCTGACTACTTCGCCAATATGGGCAAAGCAGTCCAGCAAGCCATTGCTAGCGCTTAAAGAAGCGTAACGCCCGTCTTACTTTGTAAAAACTCGCGCGTCACGCCAGGCGCGAGTTCTACTACTTTCAGACCCTGAGGGGTCACGTCCATCACCGCTAGGTCGGTAATGATCAAATCGACCACGCCCACGCCCGTGAGTGGCAATGTGCACTGGGGCAAGATTTTGAGATCTTCGGTGCCATCTTTCTTTTTGGCGACGTGTTCCATCAACACGACTACGCGCTTGACGCCAGCGACCAAGTCCATCGCCCCGCCCATGCCCTTGATCATCTTGCCGGGAATCATCCAGTTGGCAAGATCACCCTTTTCGCTGACCTGCATGGCGCCCAAGATCGACAGGTTGATCTTGCCGCCGCGAATCATGGCGAATGACTGGTCACTGCCAAAAATCGCAGACCCTTTGATGGTGGTGACGGTTTGCTTGCCAGCATTGATCAGGTCGGGGTCGACTTCGTCCTCATAAGGAAACGGGCCAATACCCAGCATGCCGTTTTCACTTTGCAACCAGACCTCGACATGGTCAGGCACGTGGTTTGCCACCAAGGTGGGGATGCCAATGCCAAGGTTCACATAAAAACCGTCTTGCAGTTCGCTTGCCGCACGTGCGGCCATTTCGTCTTGGGTCCAAGCCATGTTTTTTCCTTTCAGTGGCAACAGCCTTGGCTGTTTGCCTTACAACTATTTTTAGACTTTTCTGTCGCGGGTGGTACGTTTTTCGATGCGCTTTTCAGGCGTCGGGTTGTGCACGATACGGTGAACATAAATGCCAGGCAAATGGATGTCGTCTGGGGCCAGTTCGCCCGTCGCGACGATGCGCTCGACTTCGACCACGCAGATCTTGCCGGCAGTCGCGGCAGCAGGGTTGAAATTGCGCGCCGTCATATTGAAGCGTAAATTGCCAGATTTGTCGGCAACATCAGCTTTGATTAGCGATATTTCAGGAACCAACGACTTTTCCATCACATAGGTCTCGCCGTCAAAATCGCGCAATTCTTTGCCCTCGGCCACCAAAGTACCGACCCCCGTTTTGGTAAAGAAAGCGGGAATGCCTGCACCGCCAGCGCGGAGCTTTTCAGCCAAAGTGCCTTGGGGCGTGAATTCGAGTTCTAACTCGCCAGCCAAATATTGGCGCTCGAACTCTTTGTTCTCGCCCACATAGCTGGAAATCATTTTTTTAATTTGATGGGTTTCGAGCAACTTGCCCAAACCAAAGCCGTCGACGCCAGCGTTGTTGGAAATGACGGTTAAATTCTTCACGCCGCTGTCGCGCAACGCGTCGATCAGGGCTTCGGGAATGCCACACAGTCCAAAGCCACCGACCGCCATCAACTGGCCGTCGGCCACGATGTCTTTCAGCGCCTCAGCGGCAGAAGGAAATATTTTGTTCAAGGGGATGCTCCAAATATGTGCAACTAGTTAACTGGGCGATTCTACGAAACCTCGCCTTTGAGGCGTGTCGCCTGCTTTCAAGGCGCATTGGTCGGCTAGGCCGACTAAACCATATTTCATTTGTTTTTAGGAATACGCCCCATCAAATAAAACTCCGGATTGGGCATCATGTTGCTAAAACTCGCCATGCGGTTGCTCAAGCCAAAGAACGCCGTGATGGCGGCGATGTCCCAAATGTCTTCGTCGTCAAACCCATGGGCATGCAAAGCGGCAAAGTCTTCGTCTTTTATCTGGTCGCTTTGCTGGCAGACCTTCATCGCAAAGTCGAGCATGGCTTTTTGTCTGGGGGTGATGTCGGCTTTTAGATAGTTGACCGCTACTTGGTCGGCGACCAGTGGTTTTTTCTCATAAATCCGCAAAATCGCGCCGTGGGCCACCACGCAATAGAGGCAGTTGTTAGCGGCACTGGTGGTAGTGACGATCATCTCGCGGTCGCCCTTGGTCAAGTGACCGTCCTCCTTGAGCATCAAGGCATCGTGGTAGGCAAAGAACGCCCGCCACTCCGCGGGGCGACGCGCCAGCGCCAAAAACACATTGGGAATGAAACCCGCTTTTTCTTGCACTTCCAGCACTTTGGCACGGATGTCTTCAGGCAAAGCGTTGAGGTCGGGGAAAGGGTATCGGCTCATGGTGTAACTATCTTTCGCATCCAGTCAGGCAAATCAATTGCCTTTTGTTTAGGGAAATCGACCCAAATGGTGGTCGCACCGCCTGCGGCGTAAATCACGCCGGGTTGGTCAACCCGTTCCATCGTTCCCCACGTCTCGAACGTGGTTCTAGCAGGGTCGCTGGTGTACATCTTTAAAAGCACATCGCCTGGGTATTCGAGTTGTTTGTAGAAGTTACAAAAGGCGTTGATGATGACAATGCCTTCCTTTTTGGGGTCAGGTACAGCGTTGATAGTGTGCAACCAGTCAATACGCGCGGTCTCTAAATAACGAAAATAAGTCGCGTTATTCACATGTCCCATAGAGTCCATATCGCCCCAGCGAATGGGCATGGTCATCTCAAACACCAGCTTCTTGTGCTCTGGTATCTCTATTTTCATAGAGCGAACCCGTCGTCAGCCGCGATGATGGCGCCGTTGACAAAACCACTCTCGCCACTGGCCAACAAAACTAATAAGGCGTCTAAATCTTGCGGGTGGCCAACGCGCTTGCGGGGCAACATATTCACCAGTTTCTGGCCTTGCTCGGTGCCCCAGTGGTGGTGGTTGATTTCCGTGTCGATATAGCCCGGGCAAATCGCATTGACGTTGATGCCAAAACGGCCCCACTCCATCGCCAGCACTTTGGTCATCTGAACGACGGCAGCCTTGCTCATGCAGTAAGCCCCAATTTGAGGCAACACTTTCAAGCCAGCCACCGACGCAATATTGATGATGCGCCCGCCGGTATAGCTTCCAGGTGCCGAACCTTTGGCGCGCGCCAGCATACGCTTGCCGACCTCTTGCGCCACAAAAAACGAGCCCTTGACGTTGGTATTGAAGATGAAATCAAAGTCGTCCTCGGTAACGTCTTGCACCCGTTGGGTCGTGCTCACGCCAGAGTTATTCACCAAAATATCGATGCTGCCGACCTCCGTCTCCGCATGGGCCACGGCAGACTTGATGCTATCCAAGTCTGTCACGTCCAAAGCCACCACGTGGGCGTCGCCACCTTCCGACTCTATTTCTGCGCGCAACTCTTTGAGTTTTTCGACGCGTCGGCTGGCAAGCACCACTGCGGCGCCTGCGCGCGACAAAGTCTTGGCGAATTGCGCCCCCAAACCACTAGAAGCACCGGTTACCAGTGCGACCCGTCCTGACAAATCTAAGCTGTAGGCCATCTTTTGCTCCTGCGCATGTTGAATCACTTCATTATGGCAACTACCCCTCAGACCCCTCTAACGCACCGCATAAAATCTGTCGCAACTCGGACAAGTCCTCTTTCTATCTCTCTGAAACCCCCATTTTTATGACACCCCAAGACATACTTGCCCAATTCGGGCCGCGCGAAACCATGGAATACGACGTGGTGATCGTCGGCGGCGGCCCTGCTGGCTTGGCCAGCGCCATCCGCATCAAGCAACTGGCGGCCGAAAAAGGCCAAGACGTCTCGGTGGTGGTGCTCGAAAAAGGCTCAGAACCCGGCGCGCACATCCTCTCCGGCGCGGTGATGGACCCCAAAGCCATGGACGAGCTCATCCCCAACTGGAAAGAGCTGGGCGCCCCTCTGAACCAAGCCGTCACAGGAGACGATTTACTGATGTTGAGCGAAACCGGAGCCACCCGCACGCCCAGCTGGTTGATGCCCCGAAACTTCCACAACGACGGTTGCTACGTGGTCTCGTTAAGCAATGTGGTCAAGTGGATGGCGTCCCATGCGGAAAGTTTGGGCGTAGAAATATTCCCCGGTTTCACGGCGGCAGAAGTGCTCTACAACGACGACGCAGCCGAACATGGCGGCAAGCCCTCCGTCAAAGGCATCGCTACTGGCAATCTTGGTATTGGCAAAGATGGTGAACCTACTGACAACTTTCAGCTCGGCATGGAGCTCCACGCCAAATACACCTTGTTTGCCGAAGGTGCGCGCGGGCATTTGGGCAAGCAACTTCTTGCCAAATATGACCTCACACAAGGCAAAGACCCGCAGAGCTACGCCATTGGCGTGAAAGAGTTGTGGGAAATTGACCCCGCCAAAGCCCAACCCGGATTGGTGGTCCACACCTCAGGCTGGCCCATGCAAGACGACACCTTTGGCGGTGGCTTTTTGTACCACTTGGAAGACAACAAAGTGACACTCGGTTTTGTGCTCGGTCTCGACTACAAAAACCCATGGATCAGCCCTTTCGAAGAAATGCAACGCTGGAAAACGCACCCCAGCATTCGCGTACATCTGGAAGGTGGCAAACGCATCGGCTATGGCGCACGCGCCATCAACAACGGCACTTTGCAGGCATTGCCCAAAACGGTATTCCTAGGCGGTGCTTTGATCGGCTGCGATGCTGGCTATCTCAATGCCGCCCGCATCAAAGGCAGCCATGCCGCCATCAAAACCGGCATGCTCGCAGCCGACGCAGCGTTTGACGCCGTCACGACGGGGCGCGCCCACGACGAACTCAGTGCCTATCCCAAAACCTTTGAAGCCAGCTGGCTTTACAAAGAGTTGCACCAATCTCGCAACTTCAAACTCTGGTTCAAAAAAGGCATGTTGGTCGGTACCTTGATGACGGGCATTGAGCAATGGTTGCTCCCCAAACTCGGCATCAGTTCTCCGCCTTGGACATTGCGCGGTAGCAAGCCAGACCATGTCAACTTGCAACCTGCGTCCCAGTTTGCAGAAATCCACTACCCCAAGCCAGACGGCAAGTTGACTTTTGACCGACTGAGTAGCGTGTTTATCAGCAACACCAACCACGAAGAAAACCAGCCCGCGCATCTCACGCTCAAAGA
>CANBZB010000084.1 GCA_947373745.1 Burkholderiales bacterium
TTGGGCTATGTGGTGCGTTGGATCGACCAAGGCGTGGGTTGCTCTAAGGTGCCCGATATCCACAACGTAGGTCTGATGGAAGACCGCGCCACCTTGCGTATTTCTAGCCAGCACATCGCTAACTGGTTAGAGCATGGCGTCGTAACCTCTGCACAAGTGAAGTCAACGTTTGAACGTATGGCTGCCGTAGTGGACCAACAAAATGCCGCCGATCCTCTCTACAAAGATATGGCCGGTCACTTCGCAACGTCTGCTGCTTACAAAGCCGCTTTAGATTTAGTCTTCAAAGGCAAAGAACAGCCTAGCGGCTACACCGAACCTCTGCTGCACGCTTGGCGTCTCAAAGTGAAGTCGACTGTATGAGTGACTCTTTTGTGCAAACCGTCACGCGCTTTGCCTTGCGCTCTGTTATAGGCTTAGTGCTGACGGCGCTCTTGTTGTTGGGTGGTTATTTGGCATTCACTTACCACTACACCTATTCGCAAGGGGAGAGCGTGGGGTTTGTGCAAAAGCTGTCCTACAAGGGTTGGGTATGTAAAACATGGGAAGGCGAGCAAATCCGTGCATTGGCCACCTTGCCTGCTATTCCCGATAAATTCTTTTTCACGGTACGCAACGATGCGGTGGCAGATCAAATCAATACGCACATTGGTCAAAAAGTGGTGATGGTCTATGAACAGCACCGCGGCTTGCCAAATTGCTTTGGCGAAACCGAATATTTCATTGTGGCGGTTCGCCCAGCGCCCGCCGATTAAGTACCGACTGCAAGACGGGTTGTTTGCGCACCACCTCGGCGGGAGTTTTTGCCCTGGGCTTTGAAGGTGCTAGCGGCAATTCACGCGGCGCCAATGGGTAGACCAGTTGCTGCAAGTGACGCACACCGTTATTGACCTTCACCCACCATTTAGAAAACGAATCCATAGCTTGGTCAAGCTCGCGAAATAGCCTTGGAGCTGGGCGTTTTTGCCAAGGTATCGAGGACATATCTGGCACACGAATGTGATCGACCATATGGACAGTTTTGGCTTGTGCCAAAGCATTCTCAATATCTGATGTAGAGCCAAACCAAGTTTGGGTGGACATAGCTGCCATGCGCTCGCCCACAAACTGCCAACGGCGCTCGCTCCATGGCCTGAGCGCAACGACTTCAGACCAAACAGCCGCAATACACACCACATCTGCAGGCAAGTCTGTAGGCATATCCGCCAAGCACCAAGGGTGCACCAACCAGACGTCACGGTCTTTCACAGTGTCTGCATTGGGCGCGACGAAACCTAAAGAGGGCGGCGGCTCAGCTGTCACGCTCGGAATATTCCACTCAAATGCTTGTTCGCTAGATTGCGTCAACACCGCTGGGCTGTGCGCCAAAATTTCGATTGTTTCGTAGGTGGCGTCTAAAACAGTGCCGCGACTAAACCATGCCGGTGGTGCAAACGTTTCCACGTTTTCCGCATTGAACAAATAAGGCTTATTACTACCCGTCGAACTCACCCATTGCCAACTCAAATAATTGCTCGCCATATCGCCATCAAGTAAATGGCTGTACATCCAATCTGCGCCAACACGCCAATGCACTTTGCGAAGATGCACCAAATAACTGGCTAACCACAGTCGCGCATGGTTGTGCAAATAACCGGTGGCGTAGAGCATACGCACCGCATGGTCGATTACCGGTACGCGAGAGCAAGCGTGCATCACATCTTCTGGCATCTCACGCTTGTAGGAGGCATCTGGCAATATGCCCTCGCGCAACGATTCACTAATGGCATCGCCATGGTGTTTGTGCAAGTGCTGAAAATATTCACGCCATCCCAATTCAAACATGAACTTATGTTGCACGCCCAAACGATGGCGATGGAACATCACATAGGCAATATCTGGGACGCTTAGAAATCCGTGTGTGATGTAGGGCGACAAGTGGGTCACAGCGCCGTCAAGTGCATTGCGCGTATGCGCGTAGTCTTTGGGATTAACTAAGTCGAGACGCGCTTGCGCGGCTTGCGGAGTCGGCGCAAATTCGTACATAGTCCTTCTTAAGCGGAAGCGCTCTCGAGAGCATCTATAAATAATGCGGCGACGTCGCAACCTGTTTGGTCAAAAATCTCTTGAAAGCATGTGGGACTGGTGACATTGATTTCTGTCAAGTGGTCACCAATCACATCTAAGCCGATCAACAACAAGCCACGTTGCGCCAAGGCAGGGCCAATGGCCTCAGCAATTTCTTGGTCGCGCGCAGAAATAGCCTGCGCCACACCTTTGCCACCCGCCGCCAAATTGCCACGCACCTCACCGCCTTGTGGAATGCGCGCCAAACAATACGGCACAACTTTGCCGCCAATCACCAAGACACGTTTGTCGCCTTGGGCAATGGCGGGCAGAAATTTTTGAACCATCACGGTTTGCGCGCCTTCACGGTTCAGCGTCTCAATGATGGCGCCCAGATTGAGTGCATCGTCTTTGACGCGAAAAATTCCCATGCCGCCCATACCGTCTAAGGGCTTCAAAATAATGTCGCGGTGCACCGCATGGAAAGCACGAATGGCTTGCGCATCGCGCGTCACCAACGTGGGGCTGATGAATTGCGCGAACTCCAATATCGCGAGTTTTTCAGGATGGTTGCGCAGCGCACTGGGTTTGTTGAAAACTTTGGCACCTTCACGTTCTGCTTGCTCTAACAAATGCGTGGCGTAAAAGTATTCGCTATCAAACGGAGGGTCTTTGCGCATCACGACCGCGTCAAAGGTATGCAAGGCGCAATCGGCATGCACGCCCTGCACCTCAAACCAATCCTCTTGTTTAGCGGTGAGATGCACTTGTTGCACTTGCGCATTCACCGCCTGACCACTTTGCCAAACCAAATGGTGCGGCTCACAGACAAAGAGTTGATGTCCGCGCTTTTGCGCTTCTCGCATCATCGCAAACGTGGTGTCTTTGTAAATTTTGAAAGACGCCAGTGGGTCGGCGATGAAGAGAATATTCATAGTTTAGATTTCAATCTTGCTGCCTAACTCCACCACAGAGTTACTAGGCAAATTCAAGAAGTCTGCGGCCGAACTAGCATTAAGGTGCATTTGGGCAAACATTTTTTCACGCCATTGCGCCATGCCACCGCCCACAGTAGGAACAATGCTGTCGCGCGACAAGAAGTAACTGGTGCTCATGGGATTGATTTCGCAGCCCATGCCTTGCAAATTCTTTAAGGCGCCCGGCACATCCGGATCATCTTTGAATCCGTAATGGATCACCACTTGCCAACAGTTGTTCTGCAAGGCTGAAATTTCTAAGCGCTCGGATTCGGCTATCCAAGGCACTTCATGGTTTTGCACATTTACAAACAAGTTTTGCTCATGCAGCACTTTGTTGTGCTTCAAGTTATGAAGCAAAGCATTGGGCACATGGCCCATGCCAGATGTCAAAAACACCGCTGTTCCAGTCACGCGCGTTGGCGGGGCTAAAAATACAGCATCTAAAAATGCCGTCAATTCCATAGAGTCGCGGTCACGCTTGGTATGCAAAATTTCTCGACCATCGCGCCATGTGAGCATGAGCACCAAGATCGCCGCACCGATGACCAATGGGAACCATCCCCCCTCAAACAGCTTGAGCAAATTCGACGACCAAAACGCGAAGTCCACCGCAAAGAAGAACCCCGTCGCAGATAGACACAACCACAATGGATATTTCCAGCTGTAGCGAATGACAAAGAACGTCAAAATAGTGGTGATCATCATGTCGGTACACACCGCAATACCGTAGGCGGCGGCCAAATTGCTCGATGATTTGAACATCATCACTGCCAACACGATCAAAGCAAACAAGCCCCAATTCACTACTGGAATATAAATTTGCCCAGTGTCTTTGACGCTGGTGTGCATCACTTGCAAGCGAGGCAAAAAGCCTAACTGCACGACTTGCTTTGTCACGCTGAATGCGCCTGAGATCAAAGCTTGCGATGCAATCACTGTGGCAGCGGTTGCCAAACACACCAAAGGCAAAAGCAACCACTCGGGTGCCATGATGAAGAACGGGTTGGCGACAGCCTCAGGGTTGTCAAGCAATAACGCGCCTTGGCCAAAATAATTCAACGTCAATGAAGGCATGACAACAGCAAACCAAGCAACACGGATAGGCTTTTTACCGAAATGGCCCATGTCTGCATACAAGGCCTCTCCGCCAGTGACGCACAAAACCACGGCACCCAAAATCAAAAATGTGGTGGAAGGCTCATTGAAAATAAATGCCACCGCATAGTGCGGACTGATAGCCCACAAAATTTCAGGATGGGCAACTATGTGATAAACCCCTAGCGAAGCAATTACCGCAAACCAAACCACAGTGATCGGGCCGAACAATTTACCAATGCCACCCGTGCCGTGTTTTTGTACAGCAAAGAGTCCAAACAAGATAACCAAGGTGAGTGGAATCACATAGCGTTTGAATGTCGGAGATACCACCTCCAAACCTTCTACAGCAGACAGCACAGAAATAGCAGGCGTAATCACGCCATCGCCATAAAACAAACAGGTGCCGAAGATACCTACCAACAGCAAGTTGTTGCGCAATCTAGGCCTGTCTTTCACCGCCATAGACGCCAAAGCCAACATGGCGACCAAGCCACCTTCGCCGTTGTTGTCTGCGCGTAGTACCAACATCACGTATTTGATAGAGACGATGGTGGTCAATGTCCAAAAGAAGATCGACAAGATTCCATAAACATTGTCTGGTGTGAATTCGACATGGCCTGAGCCAAACACCTCTTTCAACGCGTATAAAACGCTGGTGCCGATGTCGCCATAGACAACGCCAATGGCGCCCAAAGTGAGCGCCGTCAGCGACGATTTAGCATGCTGTTCCATTTGAAAAAACCTCAGTCGTAATTTTCTGCTTCTGGATCGGTGGCCTCGAGTTCATAACTCGCAGCCAACATCGCAAGGCGCCCGATCACGCCATACATATAAAACCGATTGGGTGAACTCGCACCAGGCTTGACGCCTGGCTGCGGTGTATGCGCGCTTTGCTCAAACGCCAAAGGCACGAAACTCGAGCCTGGTGCATTCAAGTTTTCATCAATACCACGCTCAGCATGGATGCGGTAAAAACCGCCCACCACATAGCGGTCCATCATGTAGACAACCGGCTCTGCCACAGCGTCGTTGAGGCGCTCGTGGGTGATCACGCCTTCTTGAATAATGACTTGGTTGAGTGATTGACCGTCTTTGATCACACTCATTTTGTTGCGTGTTTTGCGGTTGATTTCGTCTAAGTCTTTGACATCGCGCACCGTCATGATGCCCATGCCATAGGTGCCGTTATCGGCCTTGACCACTACAAAGGGTTTCTCTTGAATGCCGTATTCTTTGTATTTACGCTTGATCTTGGTGAGCAGTGCATCCACATTGGTCTGCAGGCATTCCATGCCAGTGCCATCTGCAAAATCCACTTCCCCGCACTGGTTAAACATGGGGTTGATCAACCAGGGGTCGATACCAAGCAATTTGCCAAAGCGCTTGCTGACTTCTTCGTAACACTCGAAGTGTTTACTCTTTCGACGCACACTCCAGCCCGCATGTAAAGGCGGCAGTAAATATTGCTCGTGCAACTCTTCCAAGATACCGGGTACGCCTGCACTTAAATCGTTGTTCAGCAAAATAGTGCAAGGGTCAAAGTCTTTGAGTCCTAAGCGGCGTTTCGTGCGGATGACAGGCTCTAGGGTGACGTGGTCCCCATTGGGCAATTCAATCGTTGTGTTTTCTTTGATGTCTGGATTGATGGAGCCAATGCGCACATTCAAACCCGCCATGTAGAAAATGCGCTGCAACTGCGCCACATTCGACAAATAAAACATATTGCGCGTGTGGTTCTCAGGAATCACTAATAAGTTGCGCGCTTCAGGGCATATTTTTTCAATCGCTGCCATAGCAGCTTGCACCGCCAAGGGCAACATTTCTGGCGTCAGGTTGTTCCATCCACCGGGGTAGAGATTGGTATCTACTGGTGCGAGTTTGAAGCCAGCGTTGCGAATATCGACCGAACTGTAGAAAGGTGGCGTGTGCTCCATCCATTCCAACCGGAACCAGCGCTCAATGGCTGGCATGGAGTCAAGTACGCGTTGCTCAAGTTCGTTGATGGGGCCGGTCAATGCCGTGATGAGATGGGGAACCATGGAGTCCTTGGAAGGTGGTGTGCGATTCTAGGGGTTTGTGCGCAAACACGTCGCGCACAAACAGAGCATGTGATAACTTTTTAGTTACGAATCTGCCCTTGTCCCATCACAACGTATTTCAATGAGGTGAGCCCTTCAATTCCAACGGGGCCACGGGCGTGGAATTTGTCGGTGGAGATGCCGATCTCCGCGCCGAGTCCGTATTCAAAACCATCGGCAAATCGCGTGCTGGCGTTGACCATCACACTAGACGAATCGACCTCGCGCACAAACTGTTCGATGTGGCGATGGTCATTGGAAATGATGGCGTCGGTGTGGTGACTGGAGTAATGGTTGATATGGGCGATAGCTGCTTGCACATCGGCCACTACTTTGATGCTGATGATGGGCGCGAGGTATTCGGCGAACCAGTCTTGTTCACTGGCATCTTGAATATTTGCACCAGACACTTGCAATAAAACTTTCTTTGCTTCTGGGCAACAACGCATCTCCACGCCTTTAGCGGCATAGATGGCGCCAATACGTGGCAAAAATGTCTCTGCTTCACTACGCGCCACCAACAAGCCTTCGGCCGCATTACATGGGCTGTACTTTTGGGTTTTAGCGTTGTCAGCAATCCTCACCGCCATATCGACATCACAAGCGGTATCGACATACACATGGCAGTTTCCATCTAAATGTTTGATGACGGGTATCTTGGCCTCTTGGCTAATACGTTCAATCAAGCCTTTGCCACCACGTGGAATGATGACGTCGACAAACTCTTTCAAGGTGATCAAGTGGCCCACCGCTTCGCGGTCTGTGGTTTGCACCAACTGCACAGCATCTTGCGGCAATCCACTTTCATTCAAAGCCTGTTGCACGAGTTGCGCCAATGCTTTGTTGGAATCAATTGCTTCCGAACCACCACGCAAGATACAAGCATTGCCGCTTTTAATCGCCAAAGATGCCGCTTCAATCGTCACATTAGGACGGCTCTCAAACACCATGCCAAACACACCGATAGGCACGCGCATCTGACCGACACGGATACCGCTAGGTTGCTCTTTCATACCGATGATGTCGCCAATGATGTCGGGCATTGTGGCGAGTTGCTCACAACCTTGCGCGCATGTCTCCAAAACTTGTGGTGTGAGTTTGAGTCGATCGACCATAGCCGCCTCCAAGCCAGCAGCTTTGGCGCGCGCAATGTCTTTGGCGTTATCTACCTGCAAGGCTGATGTGTGGCTACGCAGCAATTTCGCCAAGATCCGCAAAGCTTGGCTTTTTTGTGCAGAAGATGCTTTAGCCATGCGCGCAGACGCGGCTTTGGCTTGCACACCGAGCACATGCACTTGTTGGGCGATAGAGGTAGCGGTCATAGGTGCATTTTCGCTCAAGCTGTGCGCGGCATGCAGGCGCGACACAAACGCATGGCCAATCGATGCAAGGCTTGCCAGCTATCGCTTGGCCAATCGGCTCGACGAATGCCTTTCACAATGCCGTCGACATGGTGGGCTGAGACCAATAATTTATCGATGGCAGAAGCTGACAAACCAGGCAATATGCGCTCAAACAAGCGCTCACGCGGCCCCCAAATACGCTGCTCGCGCAAAACCATAGGCAAAGCTTTGCCAGCAGCGACGGCATCTTTCACACGCTTGAGCGCGCGAATCTCTTCGGCCAGGGCGTAGTGCACAAATACTTCTGACTCGCCTTCGGCTTTTAAACCGTCGAGCATGCGTTGCACCCGCACAGGTTGTCCGCTCAGCACCGCAGCGCTGAGCTTGAAAGCGTCGTAGCGCGCCACATTCAACACAGCACGCTCAATCTGCTCGAAACTCAATTCACCTTGCGGATAAAGAAGGCCAAGCTTTTGAATTTCTTGGTGGGCAGCCAGCAAATTTCCTTCCACGCGATCCGCAAAAAATTGCAAAGCCTGTTGCCCCGCCTCGCCACCCAAAACCTTTTGGCCTTGCGCTTGCAAACGTTGCGCAATCCAAGCGGGCAAAGCTGCACGCTCAATCGGATCAATTTGAATACTGGCACCGTTGTTCTCTAACGCCGAAAACCAGGCCGTACTTTTACTGGCTTTATCTAAACGCGGCAAGACCACTAGGGTAAGCACGCCGTCTTGTTGCGATGCGCTCTCTGCAATTTGCTGCAAAGCCACAGCGCCTTCTTTACCAGGCTTTCCGGACGGAATACGGATTTCAACGATTTGCTTGTCTGCAAACAAACTCATAGAGCCACCCGCCGCCAACACCTCACCCCAATCAAAATGCGCGCCCGACACCGTGAACACCATGCGCTCGGTGAAGCCCTGCCCGCGTGCGACCGAGCGGATCGCATCGGCCGCTTCTTGTTGCAACAAGGCCTCATCACCATGCAAGGTGTAGAGTGTGCGCACACCTTTGACGCCACTACCCTGCAAGTGTTGGTTAAGTTGAGCGAGAGCGATTTGCATGGGCGTGACGTTGCAATACCTAGGCGTCTACATCTGAAGAATTTAAAGCGACTGCACAGCCGCTAAACGTCGCAAGATTTGCTGAATCAAATCGTTTTCCATGTCGCGGTACAACAAGGCTTCTTCTGACTCTTTAGACAAAGCACCCGTCTCATTGAAGTTAATGTCGCGCGTCAAGAAGATTTCAGCGTCCGGTATTAACTCCTTACCGCCTTGCGTGCGCAATCTAAAACGATACCGCAATCGCAATTGGTATTCACGAATTGCCCCCGTGGACGTGCGTCCCAAAATGACTTTTTCACGCACATTCAAGGATGGCTCATAAATCACCTGCGCCCTCTCAACATCGCGCACATCGGTAATCACCGTGACTTGCCCTGAAGCCGCAATGTTGCGGCGCAAACTCGCACCCATGGCATCGTTTTCAGGCAAATTCACAAACAAGGTTGTGAATGCATAGCTCGGCGTTTGGCGCAACTGAAATCCACAACCCACCAACACAAGCACCAAGTTAATCAACAGAAAGCGACGCAGGTACAACATATCAGTTCCTACAAAACAATATTGACCAAACGGCCCGGCACCACAATGACTTTCTTAGGTGCGCCACCATTGGCCTGCTTGATAAAGGCTTCCGTAGCCAAGGCGACTTTTTCAATATCTTCTTTAGAAGCAGTCGCAGCCACCTCGATCGCGCCACGCAACTTGCCGTTAATCTGTAGCATCAATTCGATCGTGTCACGCTCCAAAGCTTTTTCATCGACATCGGGCCATGGTGCGTCCAGCAGATTACCCGTCGCCTTGGCAAAGCCCAGCGCTTGCCACAACTGGTCAGCAATATGCGGGCATGCGGGATACAACATGCGCAACATGACAGAAATACCCTCGCACACCGTTGCGATATCACCCGGGCTGTTGTCAGACTTAAAGTCCTCCAAGGCATTGAGCAACTTCATGCAACCTGAAACAACCGTGTTGTATTGCATACGTTCGTAGTCGTAACTCACCTGCTTCAAGACCAAATGCATTTCGCGGCGCAAAGTTTTCGTATCTGCACGCAATGTGGTTGTATCAAAAGCACTGTTGCTAACCAACAAACTTGTAGCATGCTTGTGCGCAAACGCCCACACGCGTCGCAAAAAGCGATAACTGCCTTCCACCGCCGCGTCATTCCACTCTAGCGTCGCTTCTGGTGGTGCAGTGAACATGGTGTAGAGGCGCGCCGTATCAGCACCGTATCTCTCAATCAAGTCTTGCGGGTCGATGCCATTGTTCTTGGACTTGGACATCGTGCCCACACCTTCGTAATCAATCGGCGTACCAATAGGCAACTCTCCGTCTGAACTTGTCGCCTTGTTTTTTAACTTGGCACCAATCACCTTGCCACCTTCATCCAAAACATGCTCGATATCGTGAGGCCAGAAATAATCTTTGCCACCCTTCGCAGTGCGGCGCGAATAAATATGGTTCAGTACCATGCCTTGCGTCAGCAACTTAGAAAACGGCTCGTCGATTTTCACAAGCCCTAAATCACGCATTACCTTGGTCCAAAACCG
>CANBZB010000085.1 GCA_947373745.1 Burkholderiales bacterium
AGACATGGTGCTCGAAGGTACAGTCAGTAACGTGGCGGCATTTGGTGCATTCGTTGATTTGGGCGTTCACCAAGACGGTCTCATCCATGTCAGCCAATTGAGCAATAAGTTCATCACCGATGCTCGTGAGGTTGTGAAAACTGGCGATATCGTGAAAGTTAAAGTACTCGAAGTCGATGTGCCGCGCAAACGCATTAGCTTGACAATGAAACTCGATGCAGCACCCGTCAGAAAAGATAGCGTGAAAGACAATCGCTTCGAATTTGCGGGCAAGGACAATCGGCAACGCAGTGGCGGTAGTTTTACGCCAAACCATGCGCAGCGGAGTCCTGCGCATACTTCGCAGGCTCAGGAAGGTTCAGCCATGGCCTCAGCATTTGCGAAAGTACAAGGTCTAAAAAAGTAGATTTTCGGATTTGTCTCAGTCCATGAAAGCACTCAAATTATTTGCGGGTCCCAAAGCGTTCGAGCACATACAACGCAATGGTTTGCGCGCAGAACATATCGGTGTGATTCCAGGCGCTGCGGGTGGGCCTAAGGGTCTGATACTCGGTCCCCTAGACCGATTTATTTTTGGGGAATGGTTACCGCAAAGCTATCAGCCCGTAGATCTGGTAGGCGCGTCCATTGGTGCATGGCGTATGGCGACTGCATGCTTGAACGATTCGGTCCACAGTCTGAAAAAACTGGAGCACGATTACATCCACCAGCACTATGACGTGCTGCCAGGTCAGAAGCGCCCTAGTGCCAAGCAAGTCAGCGATGCATTTGGTGCCAGCTTGCAGAGTTTTTATGGTGGGCGCATGGATGAAGTACTGAACCATCGCAGATACAGATTGCATGTCGTGACATCACACGGCAAACATCTATTAAACCGAGAGCATCGCGTTTGGACACCGCTGGGATATGCAGTGGCGTATCTCACCAACCTGGTCAGTCGGCCTGCGATGGCAGAGTGGCTAGAACGTATCGTGTTTTCTGCATCGCATGCAAAACTGCCATTTAGCACGCAAGACTTTAAAACCCAGCACTTAGCTTTAACCGCCAGCAACTTTATGCCAGCCATACAAGCGAGTTGCTCGATACCTTTCGTTTTGCAAGCGGTGCATGACATTCCAAATGCACCCACAGGCGCCTATTGGGACGGCGGTATTACCGACTACCACTTGCATTTGAATTACCAAACGACAAGTAGCAGCCCCATTGTTTTGTATCCGCATTTCCAAAAAGCGGTGGTGCCAGGGTGGCTAGATAAAGCCTTGAAATGGCGTCATGCATCCACCCCGTTTTTAGACAATATGGTGTTGTTGGCGCCAAACCCAGAATGGGTGAAATCTTTACCCAATGGCAAATTACCCGATCGCAGCGACTTTGTGACTTATGGACACGATTTGTCGGCGCGCGTGAAAGTATGGAGTGATGCAGTCAGCGCCAGTCAACAATTGGCAGATGATTTCGCGCATTGGTTAGATGAGCCAGATATTGCTTTGGTAGAAAAGCTCTAAATCTCAATGCTCTAAACCCAACTTCTTTAAACCCAAGTTACATCGCAGATTCCAGCATCTCGCGGTATTCCTGAGCCGTCGCAATACGCGGATTGGTTTTATGGCAATGGTCTGCCATAGCGCCTTCGATGACTTTGTCAAACCACGCGCGATCAACGCCCATCGCAGCAAGCCCTTTAGGCAAACCGAGTCTGGCGTTCATAGCGGTAATGGCTTGAGCAACTGCTTCAGCGGCCGCGATCGAAGACTGGGCCGATGCATCAGTACCGCCCACATCACCTAAACCCATTGCGTAGGCCATGCGTTGCATGCGCTTGTCACGTTGCACCGATTCGGCATGGGCATTGAAACGCACAACGGCAGGTAGAAACATCGCGTTGAGGGTGCCGTGGTGGAGTTTTGGATTGACGCCGCCCAAGCTATGGCTAAGGCTATGCACACACCCCAAACCTTTTTGAAAGGCCATCGCACCTTGCATGGAGGCACTCATCATGTTCAAACGGGCATCACGGTCTTGGCCATTGTTCGTAGCCCGTTCGATATAGGCCCATCCACGGGTTAGCCCATCCAAAGCGATACCGTCTGCGGGTGGATTAAAAGGCGCCGCCATAAAGGTTTCCATGCAATGCGCAATCGCATCCATGCCAGTAGCAGCGGTTAACGAGGGCGGCAAACCCAGCGTGAGTTCTGGGTCCAACAGCGCAACTTTGGGGACCAAATGCCAAGAATGAAAACCTAATTTACGGCCATCGTCCACGATGACGATCGCACCACGCGCAACTTCGCTTCCTGTGCCCGCAGTGGTAGGTACTGCAATCAAAGGGCAAACGGCAGGCGTGATTTTGGGAGAACCGCCTTCTATGGTGGCGTAAGTTTTTAGAGCACCTTCATGGGTTGCGGCAATAGCGACACCCTTGGCGCAATCGATCGATGAACCACCGCCCACTGCGATCAAACCATCGCATTTATTGGCGTGGTAAACCGCTACCGCGGCTCTGACAGAGGCCTCGGTGGGATTAGACGGCGTTTGGTCAAACACAGCGACAGGCATGCCACCCAAGGCATCAAGTGCCTTTTGCAATATGCCGACCGCTTTGACGCCCTGGTCTGTGACGATCAAGGGGCGGTGAATAGATGATTTTTCGCATTCGGCTTTTAAGGTGCTGAGCACGCCGAAGTCGATCTGGATATTGGTGATGTAGAGAATTTGAGACATGGCACACTATAAAAGCCTTCAGCCTAATTTCCATCCCCATGAGTCACCCAAGTAACCCTTATACGCAACTCACGCCCCGCACCCAAGAAGTCCTGCAAGCCATTGCCAAAGCCGGACGTCCTCCCATCGCCAGCCTGACCGCGCAACAAGCCAAAGAGGCTTATGCCTTGGGTGCAGGGGTGTTAGAAGCACCCATGCCAGCCATGGTGAGGAATGAAACGCTGCACATCACGGTGCGCGATGGCACGCAGTTGCGTGCTAAGTTGTGGTCGCCCAAGCCACTCGACGCTAGCGCTGCCTTACCGGTTTTGCTTTACTTTCATGGCGGCGGATTTACCGTGGGCAGCCCAGAGACGCATGAAGGCGTCTGCAAGCAACTGGCCCATTTGGCGCAGTGCGCTGTGGTTTCTCTGGATTACCGTTTAGCGCCTGAGCATAAATTTCCAACGGCGCACCGTGATGCTATTGATGCTCTGAAATGGTTGAATCAACATGCCAAAACGCTTGGATTAGACGCGCAACGCATTGCCATTGGGGGTGATAGCGCAGGCGGCACGCTGACCGCAGCCACTGCCATAGGCGCGCGCGACGCAGGTATAGCGCTGCGCTTACAACTTATGTTTTATCCAGGCTGTGCGGCTGACCATATGGCATCTGCTGAGAAGTTCGCCAAAGGCTTCTTGCTTGATAAAGACAGCATTGACTATTTTTACGGCCATTATTTAGAACATCCCAGCCTTCGCAAAGACCCCTTATTTTCGCCACTGGTTGAAGCCAATGTGGCCGGTGTTGCGCCCGCATGGATCGGCTTGGCCGAGTGCGACCCTTTGGTAGACGAAGGGATTGCCTATGGCGACCATCTGCGCATGGCGGGTGTACAGGTTGATTTAGAAATTTACAAAGGCGTGGTCCACAGTTTTATACAAATGGGGCGCATGATTCCAGAGGCCTTGACCGCCCATGCCGATGCGGCCAGTGCCTTAAAAACCGCCTTTCAATCGAAGGAGCATGCATGACGCGCGACGATTTTCGATTGCTACACCGCCTTCGGGTGCGCTGGGTTGAGGTGGACTTACAAAAAATTGTCTTCAACGGCCATTACCTCATGTACTTTGACACCGCCATGGCGGACTACTGGCGCGCGCTGGCTATTCCCTACGAAGACACCATGCACCGGTTGGGCGGTGATTTGTATGTCAAAAAAGCCAGCTTGGAATACCACGCATCAGCCCAGTACGACGATAGGTTAGATGTGGGCTTGCGTTGTCAGCGCATCGGCAATTCTTCTATCCAGTTTGTGGGTGGGATATTTTGTGGCGATCAATTGTTGATCACCGGTGAATTGCTCTACGTTTATGCCAATCCCAACTCCAAAACCTCGATGCCTGTGCCGCAAGTCTTGCGCGACACCATGCTGGGGTTTGAAGAAGGTCAAGCCGTTACCCAATTGGAGACTGGTAGCTGGCACAACTTCAAAGACAAAGCGCAGCCGGTGCGTACCGAAGTGTTTGTGCAAGAGCAGGGGATCGATGTCAAAGACGAGTGGGACGCAGCCGATGCAAGCGCTACGCACGCTGTGATTACCAACCGTTTCGGACATCCTTTGGGGACAGCACGGTTGCTGGAAAAGTCCCCAGGTGTTGCCCAGATCGGGAGAATGGCCGTGGTTCGTGTGATGCGTGGGTCTGGGTTAGGCGGGCAGTTGTTACAGGCCTTGATCACTATTGCCAAGGCGCGTGGTGACAAAGAGGTGTGCCTACATGCGCAATGTAGCGCCCAAGCGTTTTATGCGCGTGAGGGATTTGAGCCCGTAGGTCAGCCATTTGACGAAGTGGGCATTGCGCATATTGAAATGCGCAAAGTTTTGGTCGACTTATAAATTAAATATCGTCTCGTAAGACGTATGGCAAGGGCAGGACGTGGAGTTGCGCACCGCTAGACGTGCCTACATGCAGCGATTTTTTCTCATCCACCACGCTTGTTTGTAATTCGACCACCGCGTATGTCTGGTCGCTCAAGGTGGCGACTTGCGCTACCAAGCCACAGGGTTGGTCCGTGGCGTCGCTGGTATAAATTTCTTGTCCCGCGAAGATGGCGTCGGCACTTTGCACCACATAGGCGCGACGCTTCAAGGTTCCTCTGAACTGGCTGCGAGCGACTACCTCTTGCCCTGGATAGCAGCCTTTTTTAAAGTTCACGCCGTCGACCGATTCGTAATTGAGCATTTGCGGAACAAATGCTTCAAAGGTGGCATGCTCGACCCACGCTATGCCACTCATGACTTCGCCCAACTGCCAAAGCGCCGTATCCAGAGTTGGATAGGCGGACAAATGGGGCGCGCTGGCCGCCAGCAAGAGCGCCCGTGGTTGCTGCAACGCGGGATAAAGCGTCAGCAGATGCGCCTGCTCAGAAGCCCAATGGATGCAACGCCAAGCTTGGTTGAGTGAAAGTTCTGGTTGGCTGGCTTCTTGCGCGAGGCCAGATACAACAGACTCCAGGGACTTTCCAGCCAACCCCAGCAAATGAAAATCTGCAGTCGCGTCCGTCAATTTCACCTTGGCACGCAGCACGAACATCGATAGACGTTTCACTGTTTGGGCAATCAAATCGCGACGGCAGACCAACAACACCTCGTTGGGGCTGGGCTTGTAAAACACAAAGCTAGCTTGCATACGCCCTTTGGCGTTGCAAAAAGCACCTAGATGGCACTGGTCCGCCTTCATCAGTAAAACGTCTTGGGTGAGCTGGTTATGCAGAAAGTTAGCTGCATCTTCGCCAACGGCTCGAATAACGCCCAAATGGGGCAGGGGGGCAACGCCGTCTAGGGCGGGAAAGTGGGGGAGTTGAGACATGTCTGAATTATCATGCCCGACATAATTCGGCAAATTTTTAAGGTTTAAATGAAACGGATCGGCCAACTTTTTGGCACTTTGTTGGTGTTACTTGCTTTGCTGAGTGGCGTGATTGCTTGGTGGTCGATTCGGCCGCTGACTTTGACGAGCCAAACCATCGATATTTCTATTGAGCCCCAAACCACGGTGCGTGGTATCGCCCAAGTGGTTGCTGATTCGGGGGTGGATGTGGAACCTGTTCTTTTATACGGATTTTTTCGAATCAGTGGCCAATCGCGCAAACTCCGCGCTGGCAGTTACGAAATCAACCAAGGCGAGTCCGTCCTAGACCTTCTGCGCAAACTCAGCCGCGGCGAAGAAAGCCTCAAAGCGGTGGGATTGATAGACGGCTGGACTTTCAAGCAATTTAGAGCCGCCCTAGCCAAAGCGCCCAACCTCAACCACGACAGCCAAGGCCTAAGCGATTCTGAACTCATGACGCGCTTAGGTAAACCGGGCGTCGCACCGGAAGGGCGTTTCTTTCCTGACACCTACACCTATGGCAAAGGCGCTTCTGAATTACGCGTGATGCAACGCGCCCTCAATGCCATGGACAAACAATTGGCAGCCGCTTGGGCCCAGCGGGACAACTCCATCATTTTGAAAACGCCGGATGAAGCTCTGATATTGGCCAGCATTGTCGAAAAAGAAACGGGCAAAGAAAGCGACCGAGGCATGATCAGCAGCGTGTTTCATAACCGCCTGCGTATCAACATGCCTTTGCAAACCGACCCCACGGTGATTTACGGCATGGGCGATGCATTTGATGGCAATTTACGTCGGGCTGATTTGCTGTCCGACCACCCTTGGAACACCTACACCCGTAAGGGATTGCCGCCAACGCCTATTGCGATGCCTGGACGTAATGCGCTGCGGGCCACTATGCATCCAGACACCAGTAAAGCCCTCTATTTCGTCGCACGCGGTAATGGCACTAGCGCATTTAGCGAAACGCTGGACGCTCATAACGCCGCCGTCAATCGCTACCAACGCGGTGGACCCAGCCAGCCCAGCAACGGAGCACAGGCAAAATAGGTGGTTTACTGAAACTGCTTTTTAGCGAAACTTGCGTACTAACGAAATTGGCATGACAAAAATTGGGTTGTTCATTAGTTTTGAAGGTATCGATGGGGCGGGCAAATCGACCCACATCGAGGGCTTGGCCGCTGCTTTCAAAGACCAGGGCCGTCAAGTCACCTTGACACGGGAGCCCGGTGGCACGCCCTTGGCAGAAACCTTGCGTGAGTTGGTGTTGCACCAAGCGATGGACCCTTTGAGCGAAGCCTTGTTGATATTCGCAGCGCGACGCGATCACTTGCAACACGTGATCGAGCCCGCCTTAGCGCGTGGCGAAGTGGTGCTCTGCGACCGTTTCACCGATGCCACCTTCGCCTACCAAGGCGGTGGGCGTGGCTTTGATTTGTCGGTCCTTCGCCAGTTAGAGCAATGGGTGCAGGGCTCTGCAGACGGAATTCGCCAACCAGATTTGACGATTTGGTTCGAGTTAGACCCTCGCATTGCGGCCGAGCGTTTGGCTGGTGCGCGCGTGCCTGACCGATTTGAGTCGCAACCTGTGGCTTTTTTTGAGCAAGTGCATCAGGGCTATGCCAAACGGGCGGATGCAGATCCTGCAAGATTTGCCCGCATCGATGCTTCTAAAACCAAACACGCTGTTTGGCAACAAATTACCCGCGCTTTGGTGCAAAAAGGCTGGTTGTCCATCATGGTGGCCACACCGGCTGGGTTGGAATAGAGCATGTCTGACTCGCAGCTATCTCAAAAGTCCGGCCCTCAGCTTTCGCCTTGGTTGCATCAGCAACTATCCACATTACTTTTACGTCGGGGACATGCCTGGCTTTTGCAGGGGCCATCAGGACTAGGCCAATACAACTTGGCTCTAGAACTCGCCCGCGCTTGGTTATGCGAAAACACCACCCCTGCGGGTGCTTGCTACCAATGTGCCAGTTGCCATTCGGTGGATGTGCGATCGCATCCCGATCTGTGCGTCCTCATGCCCGAGACAGTGGCACTCGAATTGGATTGGCCATTAGACGAAAAGTCGCAAAAAGAGATTGACGACAAGAAGCGCAAGCCTAGCAAGGAAATTCGCGTGGAGTCCGCGCGCGAAATGATCAGCTTTAGCCAACATACCCGTTCAGGCGGCCACACCAAAGTTGTTTTGGTGTATCCGGCGGAGCGTATGAACCACGTCACGGCCAGCGCGATTTTGAAAACTTTGGAAGAGCCCCCTGGTGAATGCCGGTTTATTCTGGCCAGCGAGGCTGCACATATTTTGTTGCCAACCATCCGAAGCCGTTGCCAAACCCACACCATGGTTTGGCCAGATGAACAACAAGCCTTGGACTGGTTAGTTGCGCAAGGACTTGGTTCTGCTGACGCCATCGCTACTTTGCGCGCGGCGGGAGGGCGTCCAGAAGACGCTTTAGTCCTTGCCAACACAGGTCTCAAGGCCACGCAATGGTCAAGTTTTCCTTTGATGGTTAGCCGTGGCCAGCTCGCAGCACTCGCAGACTTAACCCCTGCCCAAGCGATTGATCGATTACAAAAACTCTGTCATGACATGCTCGCTTTGCATGCAGGTGCGACGCCTAGATTTTTTGAAGTGGCGGATTTGCAAGCCGTTTTGGGTAATACCAAAGGTGGTTCAAGTGCCTCAGCTTCGGCTGCTGGAGCCTCTGTTCGCACTGCCTCGTCTGGTGCCATGTACTCCTTGACGCAGTGGGCCAAAGACTTGATGGAAGCCGCCCGCACCGCCCAGCACACGTACAACCCTGGCTTGATGCTGGAGGCTTTGATGGCGCAAGCGCAACAGGCTTTACGATAAACATGTTCACAGATTCCCACTGCCACCTGAACTTTCCCGAATTGGCCCAAAACATGGATGCCATTCGTGCCTCCATGGCCGAGGCGCAAGTCGGCAGGGCTTTGGTCATCAGCACCCAACTTGAAAAATTCCCAGAGGTGCATGGTTTGGCCATGCAGTACGACAATTTTTGGGCTACGGTCGGCGTGCATCCAGACAGCGAAGGCGTGCAAGAGCCCACGGTCGAAGAGCTCGTCAAACTCTCTCAACTCCCCAGAGTGGTCGGCATTGGCGAGACTGGTTTGGACTACTACCGGCTAGAGGGGCGCTCTATCGCCGATATGGAATGGCAACGCCAGCGTTTTCGCAACCATATTCGTGCTGCACAACAAGTGCAATTGCCTTTGGTGATCCATACCCGCAGCTCTTCCGCGGACACCCTCTCTATCTTGAAAGAAGAGGGCGAAGACGGCTCCGCAAGTAGTGCGGGAGGGGTTTTCCACTGCTTCACAGAAACAGCAGAAGTGGCGCGCGCGGGTCTTGATTTGGGCTTTTACATCTCGTTTTCAGGCATATTGACCTTCAAAAATGCCCAAGACTTGCGAGACGTCGCCCAGTTTGTGCCTTTAGATCGCATCTTGATCGAGACGGACAGCCCCTATTTGGCGCCGGCACCGCATCGCGGCAAAACCAATAATCCCTCATACGTACCATTTGTCGCCAAACAGATTGCAGAGATCATAGGGGTGTCCGTTGAACTGGTGGCTGAGGCCACAAGTCACAATTTCGACCAGTTATTCAGCGGTGTTTTAAATTGAGAATTAACTTTAAGATATGTTTATATCTGTATGTTTTAATTGGATTTTCTATATCCAAGGCAGGGGCATTTGACGATTTTTTCAAAGCCATCGTATTTGACCAAGTGCCCGTGGTTGCTAACCTCATTTATCGGGGAATGGACCCCAATACACCGACAGAAAAGGGCGAACCCGCCTTGGTGTTTGCAGTCCGATCTGGTGCACCCAAAACGTCCGCTTACTTGCTAAAACAGCCAGGGATTCAGGTCGACGCCACCAATACGGCCGACGAAACCGCCTTGATGTTGGCGGCGAACGCCAATGACATTGCACAAGCAAATATGTTGATTGAAGCGGGCGCTTCGGTCAATCGCCCAAATTGGACGCCCTTGCATTACGCCGCTAGCAAAGGCCATATCGCCATGATGCACCTGCTCATCGATAACGACGCATATATCGACGCAGAAAGCCCCAATGGAACCACGCCATTGATGATGGCGGCTTATTACGCTTCGCCAAGCGCCGTCAAACTGATGCTCGAAGAAGGTGCGGATCCCATGCTTAAAAACCAAGATGGAATGACTGCACTCGATTTGGCAATAGCCAAGGACAAGACGTTAAGCGCCCAGTACATCCGCGCTTTTATCGAGTCACTGAGCCTGAAAGACTGATACCAATTCCTGGTCTGATAAGCCGTCCACCTTGACGCGCTTGGTTCTACCAGATTCTCCCA
>CANBZB010000086.1 GCA_947373745.1 Burkholderiales bacterium
CACACCACGCGTGCTTTGTCATTCAAAGGCGGTGTGTGGTCTGGGCTGGATGATCCAAACACCGCCACTTGCGGCACTCCCATCGCAGCAGCAACGTGCATCAAACCAGAATCGTTACTCACCACACGAAACGCACCGCTGATCAACGCAAAGGCTTGCATCAAATCCGTTTCACCTGCCAGGTTATGGCAGCGGCCACTTTGTTTGGCATTGGCCGCGGTTGCGATGTCTGCACAAAACGCGCGGTCTTGAGGGCCCCCTAACAAGATGATTGGGCTGTCGACCATGCCCGCCAATTCAGCAAAGTGTCTGGCGGGCCAACGTTTGGCAGGGCCATATTCAGCGCCTGGCGCAAACACCACATAACTGTTGCGCGCCAAGGTCGGCAAGTCGGGGCGCTTGGCCAATCGCTCTAGTGCTTCGTCTATCGCTTGCGGTGGCACTTGCAATACGGGCCTTAAGTCGCCCGTGAGCTTCATAGGCTGGTTGTTTTGTCCGACCAAACTCAATGCGGCGTACCACTCCACCATGGGTGGGCGCGCTTCTGAGGAGGGGTTATCGAGTCGATCGGTCAACACGCCATAACGCGCTTCGCCGGTATAGCCAATACGCTGCGGGATGCGCGCCATCCAAGGTATGAGCGCGCTCTTGAATGAGTTGGGGCACACATAGGCTTTCTCAAAGCGCCCACGCAACGAGCGTGCGAGTTTCCAACGCTCGAACAACTGCAATCCGCCATGCTGGAAAGGCAACTCCAAGACTTCGAACACACTGGGCATAGCACGATAAACCGGCGCGATAGACGACATCGCCGCCACGGTTAAGCGTTCACCGCGCGCAGCGAGGCGTCGCATCAGAGGTTCGGTCATCACCGCATCCCCAATCCACTGGGGGGCAATGACTAAGGCTTGTTTAGTGGTGGTTGCCAACGTGTTCGCCGGCTGCGAGTTTGAAAGTGGTGCCGCAATAGGGGCACTTGGCTTCGCCAGATTTGGCCACGTCTAAATAGACTTTGGGATGGCTGTTCCACAAAGCCATGTCGGCTTTGGCGCTGGGGCAAAACACGCCGCCATGGCCATTGAGGTCTTTGGCTAAAAGCTCGACTGTATTGGTCATGGCTTAAACCTTGGTCAACCAATGGGCGTACTTAGGATTGCGGCCATTGACGATGTCAAAGAAAGCACTTTGGATTTTTTCGGTGATCGGTCCGCGGGTGCCCACGTAATCGTCTTTGCCCAAAGGGATGCGGTCGAGCTCGCGAATCGGTGTAACTTCAGCGGCAGTGCCGGTGAAGAAAGCCTCGTCGGCGATATACACCTCATCACGCGTGATGCGCTTTTGTATGACTTCAATGCCAAGATCTTGTGCAATATGGAACACGGTATTGCGGGTGATACCACTCAAAGCGCCAGCAGAGAGGTCGGGCGTATAAATCACGCCGTTTTTCACAACGAAGATGTTCTCGCCAGCGCCTTCTGAGACAAAGCCAGAGGTGTCCAACAACAACGCCTCGTCATAACCTTCGTCGGTCACTTCCATATTGGCCAGAATCGAATTGGTGTAATTGCTCACCGCCTTGGCTTGCGTCATCGTGATGTTCACGTGGTGGCGTGTGTAGCTAGACGTCTTGACGCGAATGCCCTTCTTCAAGCCTTCTTCGCCCAAATAAGCGCCCCAGGCCCAAGCCGCCACCATCAAATGGATAGTGTTGCCCTTGGGGCTGACGCCGAGCTTCTTGTCGCCAATCCACACCAGCGGACGGATATAGCAACTCTCTAGCTTGTTGGCGCGCACCACTTCGCGCTGCACGTCCATCGCCTCTTGTTGGCTGAAAGGAATGTGCATGCGCAAAATTTTGGCGCTGTTGAACAGGCGCTCGGTGTGCTCTTGCAAACGAAACACCGCCGTGCCGTTGACGGTGTTGTAAGCCCGCACGCCCTCAAAAGCGCCGCAGCCATAGTGCAAGGTATGCGTCAGGACGTGGATCTTGGCGTCGCGCCATTCGACCATTTTTCCGTCCATCCAGATTTTGCCGTCACGGTCTGACATGGAGGGGATTACGACGCTCATGGGAATTCCTTTGGGATTTTTAGGCTGTAGCCGATTTAGGGTTGGGTGAGATTTTAGCGATCAGCTGTTTGCCGCCTCGCCAGGCGTAATGTCAGTTGCTTGAAAAGGCCTGTCCAATGTCCAACTCTGTAACTTGCCCCCCACAAATACCGTGCGCACCACAGATTGGCTGCCATCGCGCCAACTGAAAATTTCGGGTTGGGCATCTTTGGCGCTTTCAGGCTGCCCTAATGCGCGGGTCATGGCAATCACATGCATCAGGTTCATGCCGGGTTTAAGTTTGGCGTTCAACATCACTGCGCTATCGACAAAGCCAATGGGGCGCTGACTGGCGCGCTTCATAGTTTGTACCAGCCTTGTGAAATGGAGCAAGGTCCACATCACACCGGCTGAGACCACCATCGCCACGCCAAGCCAGCCCCATGATTGCCAAGCCCAAGCGGTCAGAACTACGGCGGCTAGAGGTACCAAATATCTTTGAAAATTCATTAGGCTATTGTCTCAGGCAAAGCTTTGAGTTTCCCCAAGAGCGAAGCGAGGAGCCATATGGGCTACTGGCGTAGCGCCTTTGCGGCACAAAAAACCAAGGCAGGCCGAACGATTAACTAAGTGAGCGGACCAATGAAATAGCCTCATCTACCCGCTCAACAGCATGCACCGTTAACCCCTCAATGGGCTTTTTGGGGGCATTTGCTTTGGGAATCACCGCTACGCTGAAACCTAGTTTGGCCGCCTCTTTTAAACGCTCTTGCCCCCTCGGAGCAGGACGAACTTCACCGGCCAAACCTACTTCACCGAAAGCAATAAACCCAGCGGGTAGCGGCTTACCTCGCAAACTACTTTGGATAGAAAGCATGACCGCCAAGTCCGCTGCAGGCTCGCTAATTCGAACACCACCCACTGCGTTTACAAAAACGTCTTGGTCCATACAAGCCACCCCGGCGTGTCGGTGCAAAACCGCCAACAACATCGCTAAGCGGTCGCGGTCTAGCCCAACGCTTAAACGCCTAGGCGATGGCCCGCCACTGTCTACCAATGCCTGAATTTCAACCAGCATTGGGCGCGTGCCTTCTAGCGTCACCAAGACACAACTGCCTGGCACAGGCTCAGCATGTTGGCTGAGAAAAATCGCGCTTGGATTGCTCACGCCTTTGAGGCCTTTTTCAGTCATTGCAAAAACGCCGATTTCGTTCACAGCGCCAAAGCGGTTTTTGATCGCGCGCACCAAGCGGTAAGTCGAGTGGGTGTCCCCTTCGAAGTAGAGAACGGTGTCAACCATATGCTCCAACACCCGTGGGCCAGCCAAAGCACCTTCTTTGGTGACGTGTCCGACCAACACGACCGCCGTGCCGGTGGCTTTAGCCATGCGGGTGAGATGCGCCGCACATTCACGCACTTGCGCGACCGAACCAGGCGCGCTGGTGAGTTGGTCTGAATACACGGTTTGGATGGAGTCCATCACCACCACCGCGGGTTGCAGTTTGTCGACGGTGGCCAGTACTTTTTCGAGTTGCGTTTCTGCCAGTACTTGCACTTGCGATTTGTCGAGTCCCAACCGGCGCGAGCGCAAGGCCACTTGCGCGCCAGATTCTTCGCCGGTCACATACAAGGTGTTTAAGCCGCTGCGCTGCAAACCGTCCATTGCTTGCAACAGCAAGGTCGATTTGCCAATGCCAGGGTCACCACCGATCAAGACTACGCCGCCTTCAACCATGCCACCGCCCAAAACGCGGTCGAGTTCTTCTTGGCCGGTAGGTGTGCGGGGTACCTCAGACGCTTCTATATCCGACAAGGTCGCGACTTCTGCCGCGGGTACCAACGCTGCCATTCCGGCATAACGGTTTTTGACGGGCCCGCCGGATTCGACCGCGCCTTCGATGAGGGTGTTCCAAGCACTGCAACTTGGGCACTTGCCCAGCCACTTGGGACTGGTGCCGCCGCATTCGGTGCAGGTGTATTGGGTTTTGTCTTTGGCCATTTGGAGGTGGGTTAATTTTGAGACGTTTTGACCATATTGACAAAGCCTTTGAGAGACATTACTTGTTCCATATGCTGTGAAGGGTAAGTGGCCAAAATGCTAGGGACCGTTACAAGTTGAACTGAATGCGCACGAATTTCTTGAAGCTGATTAGCGGAAATCGCTGACTCTAATGTGAACAGGTGTTTCTCTGGAATACGCGCGGCCTCGACCAAAATTTGGCGCCAACGGTCTTTGCAGCTTGTCTTTGCGGCCAACATACGCAGGGGCGGAGAGGTCATGGCCGGGTCGTTGTACTCGACTAAACCTGGAAATAAAAAATCGGGTTTTGCGTTATTTTCTGTCTTTGCGCCTTTGGTAAATTTAATTTGATTAGCCTCTAAAACCGCAGTCAAATGGTTCTCGAGCGCATGACCTACACGTGACTTTCTACGGTTCTGGACTGATAACGAAAAGCTGACAAAGTCGTCCACGTCTTTAAAATTTTCTTTCAATTTTTGGTTGACAATTTCACGCTCTAGGGCTCGAAACATAGCTTCTTCGTGCCGCATCCATGCCTCTAAAGTTTCATCTGGGTTATCTATTGCGCTAACGTGGCCCTTCAAAGAAGTTCTTGCCAACTCTGAAAAAACTCGCGTTGGCGGGAATATCAATTTAAAACGCTCCACCAACTGACCTACGTCTACAGGCTCCTCTTTTATCTCAAGGCCCAACGCGTTCAAGATGAACTCCGACGCCCAATTAATTTGAGCATCTTTAATATTGGCATCAACTTGCCATTGATTCGACAAGCCTTCTTGAATATCAAATAAATGGCGCAGCCGCATCTCATCTGAACTGCCCGCCCGTGCTATTGCTATCAGAACTTTGCCATTTTGCAAAGCAGCAACTAGGCAAAAGTCCCCTTCCCGTAATTGCTCTGTTACTGCGTTGTGGCGGTAATACAGCCTGTATTCAGCGCCCCTTTGTTTTTGGTTGAGCCGCGTGTCGTACCAAGTCACAGCGTCATGACAACTTTCTGGCTCATCCGCATCAGGATTGAAAAATACAAACGTAGCATCCAAGCGTTTTTTTTCAGTGCCAGGATCCCCCAGAATAGTGGTGAATTTATTAGAGCCTATTTCGTGTTGATGCGATCTTGGCGTTGCGTCCACTGCACTCAAATACTTGATTGCAACTCCGGAAAAATAAGACGACAAAGTCACCATAGTCATACTACTCACGCAGCCAAAGGACTTAAAGCAAGCGCCTGAGAATTAACCAGTAAGGGTTGCATCGCGAATGCTACCGCTTGCATGACCGGCACAACAACTGAGTTACCAAATTGCTTGTAAGCACGGGTATCAGAAACTGGGATTTTGAAACTATCAGGAAAACCCATCAAACGCGCACATTCGCGTGGTGTTAAGCGGCGAGGGTTTTTACGAGCGCCCTGACTGAGCAAAATTTCTGAACCGTCTTTGTAATAACGTGCGGACAAGGTTCTCGTAACACTATCTGGAGTAACCAACCCAAAACCAAAGCCATTGCCTGCGGCTTGGTGTTTTTTCTTGTAGTTTTGTAAATAATTCCAGAGGTTGTCAGTCAAAGTGTATTTGTCAAGCACCTTACCTTTATCGTGGTCGTAAAAGCGACCTGCGTCTGACGCAATCCAAGGTTCATCTTGTGAACGATGCAAGATTTCTGACAATTTGCGTTCATTTTTAGGCGGCAAATCAACCTTATCCCAGTCAAACTTCACTGGTTCACGAAAGCCAACCAACAAAATGCGCTCCCTATGCTGCGGTACAAAGTGAGCACCATCGATCACTTTGACAAAGAGCTGATACCCCAATTCTTCACGCAAAGTGCGTTGGATGACATCAAAGGTACGGCCTTTGTCGTGCGATTGCAGGTTTTTCACGTTCTCTAACAAGAATGCTTTGGGCTGCTTATGCGCAATGATGCGTGCCACGTCAAAAAACAAGGTGCCTTGGGTCTCGTCTGAAAAGCCGTGAGCGCGACCCAATGCGTTTTTCTTGGATACCCCTGCAATGGAGAACGGCTGACAAGGAAAACCACCGAGCAAGACATCATGGTCGGGAATATCATCTTCGTAAATTTGAGTGATATCACCGTTAAGCGCGTGGATATTCGAAAAGTTTTCTGCGTACGTTTTTTGAGCGTAATCGTCCCACTCACTCGTGAATACACATTCGCCACCAATGGATTCAAAAGCCATGCGGATGCCACCGATACCTGCGAACAAGTCAATAAATCGAAAACTGCCCGTTGAGGGCGCAGATGTCCCAAGACTCAATAATCTTTGAAATTCGGCTACAACATGCGCTGGCGGCATTACTTCCCCCTTTTTCCACCGTCTCAACGTACGGTCAGTTATGCCGAAGTGACTAACCAAATCAAGATTAGGGCGCGTTTTTTTTGCGGCATCCATGAAAGTAGCAAGGGAAATTGAGTTGTTAACAGGCAATGGCATTGGCTTGAAGAGGGATATATTTCGGACATTATGTCCGAAATATATCCCTCTGTAATTAATCACAGTAATTTTATTGCAAGGGTATTTCCTAGTCAATTACCCAAAAACAGCAATTGGTTTGTAGCGACAAGTTATTTAACATGCTAAGTAAATTGTCGAAAATGCAACAACAACCCTTCGCCCACCGTAATCTTCCGCGTCTACTACTTCAGGCGCGTGAATCGGTCATGGCGCACACGCGTCCGGGCTTGCGAGAACATGGCTTGAGTGATCAACAGTGGCGGGTCTTGCGTGTGCTGGGCGAGGACCACGCCAATGGAGGCACTGGCGTTGAAACTGGTCACATTGCGCGTGAAGCCTTCATCATCGGCCCCAGCTTGAGTGGTGTGTTGTCGCGCATGGAGCGCGATGGGCTGATTGCACGCGAACGCGATGCCAACGACCAACGCCGCACAGTGGTGCGCGCCACAGTCCAAGGGTTACAAAGTGTGCACACCTTATCGCACACCATCGAAGCGCATTACCGTTGGATGGAACTGCGCTTAGGAAAAGATAAATTGCAGCAGCTTTATGTCCTACTTGATGAAGTTATTTCTCTAGATTTAAAGGAGTAGGCACTCGGCTCATTTTTCAAATTCAATACTGACTATGCAAAAAAATGAGATTCAAAGAACCCTCAATACCTGCCTTGCATTGACAACCACCTAGATCGACTTCACCCCATGCAACACATACAACACCTGATCAACGGCAAGCACGTACAAAGCGCCAAAACTTTCACCTCTCTCAACCCTGCTACCCAAGACGTGTTGGCCGAAGTGGCTGCTGGCGGTGAATCCGAAGTCCATGCGGCCGTGGCTGCAGCGAAAAATGCATTTCCCAAATGGGCCAACACCCCCGCCACCGAACGCGCCAAATTGCTACGCAAACTTGGTGACCTGATCGCGAAGCATGTCCCAGACATTGCGCAGATGGAAACCAACGACTGCGGACAAACGATTTCTCAAACCGGCAAGCAACTCATTCCGCGCGCAGCTGACAACTTTTCTTACTTTGCCGAAATGTGCACAAGAGTGGACGGCCACACCTATCCCACGCCAACGCACTTGAACTACACCTTGTTCCACCCTGTGGGTGTCTGCGCCCTGATCAGTCCGTGGAATGTGCCCTTCATGACCGCCACATGGAAGGTTGCACCGTGCCTAGCATTTGGCAACACCGCCGTATTAAAAATGAGCGAGCTCTCACCACTGACCGCCGCGCGTTTGGGGGACTTGGCGCTTGAAGCCGGTATTCCAGCAGGCGTTCTCAACATCGTCCACGGTTACGGCAATGAGACTGGCGAGCCCTTGGTGGCGCATCCAGATGTGCGGGCGATTTCGTTCACAGGCTCCACTGCGACGGGTAACCGCATTGTCAAAACTGCGGGCTTGAAAAAGTTCAGCATGGAACTCGGTGGCAAGTCACCGTTTGTCATCTTTGACGACGCCGATTTAGACCGCGCCCTCGATGCCGCCGTCTTCATGATTTTTAGCAACAACGGTGAACGTTGCACGGCAGGTAGTCGCATCTTGGTGCAACAAAATATTTATGCGGACTTTGTTGCGAAATTCACCGAACGCGCAAAGCGCATCACTGTAGGGGACCCTTTAGATGAAAAAACCATCGTCGGCCCGATGATCAGCCCTGCGCACTTGGCCAAAGTGAAAAGCTATATTGAACTCGGTCCCAAAGAAGGCGCCACACTTTTGTGCGGGGGTTTAGATCGGCCTTCGTATGCACCCGACTTAAGCGCACGCGTCGCCAAAGGCAACTTTGTCTGGCCCACGGTGTTTGCCGATGTCGATAACCGCATGCGTATCGCGCAAGACGAAATTTTTGGGCCCGTGGCTTGTTTGATTCCATTCAAAGACGAAGCGCACGCCATCTCACTTGCGAATGACATCGCCTATGGCTTGAGCAGCTATGTGTGGACCGAAAACATTGGCAAAGCCCATCGCGTAGCTGCTGCTGTCGAAGCGGGCATGTGCTTCGTCAACAGCCAAAACGTGCGCGATTTACGTCAACCGTTTGGTGGCACCAAGGCCAGCGGCACGGGGCGCGAAGGCGGCACGTGGAGTTACGAAGTGTTTTGCGAACCTAAGAATGTTGCGGTGAGTTTGGGAAGCCACCACATTCCGCATTGGGGACTCTAGCCATGGGACAACTTGCGCTCGCCGCCAAAATTACGCACGTGCCTTCGATGTATTTGAGCGAATTGCCTGGGCCGCGTTTTGGCACACGACAAGATGCGATCGATGGCCACCGAGAAATCAGCCGTCGTTGTCGCGACTTAGGCGTAGACACCTTGGTCGTGTTTGATACACATTGGTTGGTGAACGCGAATTACCACATCAACTGCGCGCCACATTTCAAAGGCACTTACACCAGCAATGAGTTGCCGCACTTCATCAGCAATATGGGCTATGAAGCGCGTGGAAATCCTGCGTTGGGGCAATTGCTGGCGAGAGTCTGCAACGAATTCGGCGTAGAAACTTTGGCGCATGACAAGACCACGCTCGCACCCGAATACGGCACCTTGGTGCCTCTGCGCTATATGAATGAAGACCAGCATTTCAAAGTGGTGTCTGTCTCCGCTTTGTGCCAATCGCATTATTTGAACGACAGCGCGCGCTTGGGTTGGGCTATGCGCCAAGCCGTCGAACACCACTACGACGGCAAGGTGGCGTTTTTTGCGAGTGGCTCATTGAGCCATCGGTTTGCACAAAACGGATTGGCACCTGAGTTTGCATTCAAAATTTGGAGTCCGTTTTTAGAAAAGCTAGACGCCCAAGTGGTACAGATGTGGCAAAACGCAGAGTGGGAAAGTTTTTGCGCCATGCTGCCCGAATACGCCAGCAAAGGCCATGGCGAAGGGTTTATGCACGACACCGCCATGTTGATGGGTGCGCTAGGTTGGTCGGGGTACGACGCGCCAGCTGAAATCATCACGCCTTACTTTGGCGCGTCGGGCACGGGCCAAATCAATGCGGTGTTTCCTGTGACGCCGCAAAACGGACAACACATACCAGCCGCGCAAGCCAGTGCTGCAGGCGCTTACCAATCGTTCTCAAGGCTTTGATTTTTATGCCCCATCTTGTGATTTTGTATACCCCGCAACTCGACAAAGAAACCGATATGAATGTGTTGTGTCGCTCACTGGCCAACACCATGCTGGCGGCACGTGATGAAAATGGTGCGGCCGTTTTTCCACCCGGTGGCACGCGCGTGCTGGCTTTTCCCGCCGCACATTTCGCAGTGGCAGATGACGGTAGCGCTGGCCGTGCAGCCGGAGGCACAGGTGACTACGCGTTTGTTTATTTGCAACTGCGCATGGC
>CANBZB010000087.1 GCA_947373745.1 Burkholderiales bacterium
CTCGATACCATCGTAAGTCTTCTGACTACGCTGTCCTCTATCGACATACATACTCTTATAGTTAGCGAGTGCTTCTACTGCTAACTTACCAAATGCATGTTTTGGTGATGCAATCTCACCGCTCGCAATTTCAGTTTGTTTTGAGAAGTACCAATCTTTAGCAAACGCTTTCGCAGCCTCGATGTTCTTTTGCTTAGTTGAACTGCGTATGTACTTTCCCTTAAAGTGAAAACCACACCAATAAAACGGCGAACCAACTCGCATGAAGACATGCACTTTGCCATCAAGAATCGTTATAGAGTGCAATTGATTTTCATCAGACATAATTTTCTACACATAAAAGAATAGTCTGAAAATGATACTACCAAATATGAGAAATGTGTAGTCCGTGTGTAGTCAGTAAAATTCTAAAATATGACGTATTTATAGGCTTTAGACGGCGAATTCGGTTGATTTCGAGTCAGGTACATTCGACCACTCTGCCACTTCTCCGCGTGAAATACTCGTCGACGGGTGATTCTAACCATCACCCCTCGCACCAAAAGCAAGTTAAGCACGCAACTCAGCAACACCACCCATATAAGAGCGCAGTGCTTCAGGCACTTGGATGCTTCCATCTGCCTGTTGGTAGTTTTCTAAAACTGCGACCAGGGTGCGCCCCACAGCCAAACCTGACCCATTGAGCGTGTGCACGAGTTCGTTCTTACCTTGCGCATTTTTAAATCGCGCTTGCAAGCGACGCGCCTGAAAAGCCTCGCAATTGGACACTGAGCTAATTTCGCGATAGGTATTTTGCGCAGGCAGCCACACTTCTAAATCGTGGGTTTTACTGGCACCAAAACCCATATCGCCTGTGCACAACGCCATCACGCGGTAAGGGAGTTTGAGTTTTTGCAAAATCGCCTCGGCATGCGCTGTCATGTCTTGCAAGGCTTGCTCGCTGTGGTCGGGGTGCACGACTTGCACCATCTCCACTTTGTCAAACTGGTGTTGACGAATCAAACCGCGCGTGTCGCGCCCTGCACTGCCCGCCTCTGATCGAAAACAAGGGGTGTGCGCAGTGAGTTTGAGTGGCAAATCGCTTTCGGCCAGCACCACATCACGCACAAAGTTGGTGAGTGTGACTTCGCTGGTAGGTATCAAGTAAAGCGCATGGTTGTCAGCAGATTCGCCTTCTTGTCCGCCTTTTTTGGCGGCGAATAAATCTTCTTCAAATTTAGGCAACTGGCCTGTGCCGCGCAAAGTTTCACCATTAACGATATAGGGCGTGTAGCACTCGGTGTAGCCGTGTTCTTGGGTTTGCACATCGAGCATGAATTGCGCGAGTGCGCGGTGCAAGCGAGCGATGGGGCCTTTCATCACGGTAAAACGGGAGCCAGAAAGCTTCACACCCATATCGAAATCAAGGCCCAAGGGCTCGCCAAGGTCTACGTGGTCTTTAGGTGTGAACGCCAAAGGTTGCGGGTCTTTACCAGTGGGGCTCCAGCGGCGTAATTCGACATTGCCATGTTCATCGGCACCGACTGGTACGCTCTCATTCGGCAAATTAGGAACCGCCAGCAACAAGGTTTGTAACTCCGCTTGCAAGATGTCAAGACGCGCGGCAGATTGCTCGAGTTCGGTTTTGATATCTGCGACTTGCGCCATTTCAGCGTCAGCACTTTCGCCTTTTGATTTGCGAATGCCAATTTGTTTAGACAAGGTGTTGCGGATTGATTGCAGTTCTTCCGTGCGGGTTTGCAATGTTTTGCGCTCATTCTCTAAAGTTTGAAATGCCTCAACATTCAAAAAGACTTGTGGCGACTTACGGGTTTCAAGTCGGGCAATGACTTGGGGTAAGTCGCGACGCAATAGGGTGATGTCTAGCATGAGAATTTAAGCAATAAAAGTTAGGCAACGGCAGGGTGAAAGACGCGAATACGGGGAGCGATTTTGCTTTTCAATGTTCGAGAGGCAATTCGCATATCGTATTCAGATTGCAAGTTCATCCAGAAGCGAGGCTCCATCTTAAAAAACAAACCTAAACGCAAGGCAGTATCTGCCGTGATGGGTCGCGCGCCATTCACCACATCACTAATGCGACTTGGCGACACGTCAATGTCAGCTGCAAGCTGACGCGCAGATATCCCCATAGGCTTCATAAAGTCTTCCAACAAAATTTCACCAGGGTGTATTTCTTCTAGTAATTTGCCCATTTTGTCTACCTCCTATTAGTGGTAATCAACAATTTCAACTTGGTATGCCCCATCTGAACGCCAGACAAAGCAAATTCTCCATTGATCATTGATACGAATACTGTATTGCCCTGCACGATTCCCTTTTAAAAGTTCCAGCTGGTTACCTGGTGGTATTTTTAAACTGGCTAACTCGGTTGAAGCGTGTAGTTGCAACAGTTTTCGTCTAGCGACTCGTTCAATATTCTTGAATCGTGCAACCACCTTGCTTTGGAAAAGCGCCTCGGTATTGGAGCAAGAAAATGAATGGATCACAATTTATTATATTCCGCAATACAGAATCTGTAAAGCGGTATCTAAATATCACTTTAGACCCTTTGGCAAGGGAAATTTAATCGTTTCTTGAATACCGTCTAAGGTTCTTACCGACACAGCGCCTAGGGCGCGCATACGGGTGATAACTTCTTGCACCAAGATATCGGGAGCTGATGCGCCTGCTGTGAGGCCCACGCGGGTTTTGCCTTCGAACCATTCGGACTGCAGTTCTGCAGCCGTGTCGACCATATAACTTTCAGCGCCATAGCGTTGCGCCACGTCACGCAATCGATTGCTATTGGAACTGGTGGGGCTTCCTACCACGATGACCAAATCGACCTCTGCGCTCAGCACCTTCACGGCATCCTGGCGATTTTGGGTTGCGTAGCAAATATCTTGCATTTTGGGTCGCCGAATATTCGGAAAGCGCGCCACTACAGCCTCGGTAATTTCTGCGGCGTCGTCCACACTCAAGGTGGTTTGGGTGACCACAGCAAGGCGCTCGGTTTGTTTGGGTTGAACATACGCGACATCTGCGACGTCTTCGACCAAATAAATGCCATCGACCAACTGGCCCATCGTGCCTTCGACTTCCGGGTGGCCTTTGTGGCCGATCATCACAAACTCATACCCTTCTTTGTGTAACTTGGCCACTTCCACATGTACCTTGGTGACCAAAGGACACGTGGCGTCAAACACCGTAAACCCTCGGCGTGCGGCTTCAGCCTCCACCGATTTAGGAACACCATGCGCGCTAAAGACCAAGGTGGCACCAGCAGGCACATCACTCAGGTCTTCTATGAAGATGGCACCACGGCTTTTCAGGTCATCCACAACATAGGTGTTGTGGACAATTTCATGGCGCACATAGACAGGCGCACCAAATTTCAACAACGCACGGTCGACGATTTCTATGGCGCGGTCGACACCTGCACAAAAGCCGCGGGGCTCAGCCAATACGATTTCTTGAAAACTTTGCATATCGATTTACAAAATTCCGATGACTTGCACTTCAAACGTCACGGCCCGACCTGCAAGCGGATGGTTGAAGTCAAACAAAACAGAGTCATCTGTCACTTGCTGAATAGCACCTGCAAACGACTCTTGGCCGTTAGGCGCAGGAAACTGCACAACATCTCCTACGGCATATTGCGCGTCAGGTTCACCCATTTCGTGGAGTAGTTTTTTGCTAACCCATTGCTGCATGTCAGGGTTGCGCTCACCAAAGGCTTCGCCAGCTGCCAGTTCAAAGGTGGCGCGTGCGCCTTCGTCTAGTCCCAACAAACGCTGTTCAACGGCTGGCGACAAGGCGCCTGAACCAATAGACAAGGTGGCTGGCTTACCAGAAAAAGTGTTGATCACATCGCCTTGCGGTCCCGAAAGTCGGTAGTGCAAGGTTAAAAAAGATCCGTGGCCGATGGTAGGGTGGTGAGGTGACGCTGACATGACGTGATGAATTAACAGATTGCTTATTGTAGAAAGCTCTAACCCCCATGAAAGACAAGGTATCTATCCATCAATTACCGCCCGATATGCGCCCGCGCGAGAAGATTTTGACACTTGGCCCTGCATCTTTGACCGATACAGAGCTGTTGGCTTTGCTGTTGCGCACTGGCGTAGCTGGAAAAACTGTATTTGATTTGGCACGTGACCTCCTGAGAGGATTCAGGGGATTTGCGGGACTCATCCATGCCAATGCACAAGAACTAAAAAGCTTCAAAGGCATGGGCGGCACAGCGAAACGGGCACAATTGCTGGCGGTTCTGGAGATCGCCCGACGCGCACTGACGCAAGAGTTGTGTGAAAACGAGGTGATGCATTCACCCAACGCGGTCAAACAATATTTGCAACTCGAGTTGGCCCAACTCAAACATGAGGTGTTTGCTGTGCTTTTTTTAGATGCCAAAAATCACTTACTGTCTTACCAGCCGATGTTTCGTGGCTCACTGACGCAAGCCATGGTGTATCCGCGCGAGGTCGCAAAAACTGCGTTGACACTCGGTGCCAATGGCGTAGTGCTGGCACACAACCACCCCAGTGGTTCGGTGCGTCCATCCAAAGAAGATATTGAACTCACCAAAACCATGCAAAAAGTTTTGGGACTCATCGATGTCACTGTACGCGACCACATCATCGTGGCACAAGGTAAGTATTTATCGATGGTCGAGGAAGGCTTGATATGAAGGCCAAGTCCTTGCAAGATCTCGATGCCATGCGTAAAAAATTGGCAGACAAAGCCAAAGCACAAGAGCTTGCAGAACAAGCACGTATTGCCGCAGACAAACGCGCAGAAGCTGAAAGAAATTTATTTGCCCGTGCAGTGGGCAAAGTAGCGCCAATCGCCAACCAAGAACGCGTGTGGTCACCGCCACGCCCCACAGCCCGTCCTTTGCAACAAGACTTAGACGACGAAGCCGTGATGCATGAGAGCATGAGTGACGAGTTCGACATCACGACATTGCTAGACGCTGATGACCAACTGAGTTTTAGACGCCCTGGCATTGGTACAGATGTGACGCGCAAACTACGCAAAGGCGAATGGAGCATCCAAGGCCAGATTGATTTGCATGGTTTGCGTAGTGATGAAGCCCGCAATGCCATGGGGCAATTTATCCGAGACGCCAAACGCATGGGGTGGCGCTGTGTGCGCGTAGTGCATGGCAAAGGACTAGGCTCTCCTGGTAAGGAGCCTGTTCTCAAATCCAAAGTGCAACGCTGGTTGGTACAAAAAAACGAGGTTTTGGCTTTTGTGCAAGCCAAGCCATCGGATGGTGGGGGCGGGGCTTTACTTGTTCTACTTGGGCCCAGTCAATCTGCCCATTAGCGCAGGCAAACAACTGCGCCATCGATCAACCACATCGCAACCATCAAACTGACTGCGCTTGCCGCAATGTTTGTACAACCGGACGGTTGAGCACCTCACGCAAGCCCCACCAACCTGCTGCCAATGCCAGCAAAGCACCAACTACCGCCCCAATGAGTGGTACCCAAGGGCTTGGATTCCAACTGAATTCAAACGCGTAACGTGCCAATCCCCAACCCATGGCAACAGCTACGCTAGTGGCTAAGAATCCAGCCAACGCTCCCACACCCGCCAACTCAGCCCGTTGCACTTGTGCCAATAAACGGTTTGACGCACCTAGGGCGCGCAACACAGCATATTCGCGGGCACGTTCTTCACGTGTTGCAGTGACGGCTGCAAAGAGCACCACCAAACCGGTCGCCAATGTAAATAAGAATAAAAACTCCACGGCACCCACCACTTGCTCCAACACGCCCTGCACCTGCTGCAGGGCTGCGCCCATATCGACATTGGTGACGTTGGGGAACTGCTTGACCAATTGGTTGTCAAAGCCCTGACGTTCTGGCGCACGAAATGCCGCAATATACGTGGTGGGTACATCGTCCATTTGGCTACGTGGAACCATGACAAAGAAGTTCACGCGCATCGATGACCAATCGACATGGCGTATGGAGGTGATGCGCGATTCATACATGAGGCCTGCGATATCAAAGCGTAAGACGTCGCCTAGTTTTAAACCTAGGGTTTTGGCCAGCAGTTCGTCCACACTCATCGCATTGGGTTCTTCGGGTTGCCACTCGCCAGCCACGATGGGGTTATGGTCTGGTAGCGCGTCGCTGAAAGTCAAATTAAATTCTCGGTCAACAAAACGCTTGGCGCGTTCCTCTGCATAGTCTTGCGGGCTGACGCTTTGGCTATTGACTGCCACCAATCGCCCGCGCACCATGGGATACCAATCGAACTTCTGCACGCCCGCCTGTTTAAGCGTATCTAAAAATGCCTGTGATTGCGCCGGTTGGATGTTGATAACAAAACGATTAGGCGCACTGGCTGGTGTCGCGTTGCGCCAACTACTGATTAAATCTGTCCGCAATAAAACCAATAAGGCCAGCGCTAACAATCCAACAGCCAATGCACTCACTTGCACCATGGCGTAAGCAGGACGGGCACTGATTTGTCGGGTGGCCAACATCAACCAAGTAGGCGACTGGCCCTCGGTCACACTGCGACGTAACAGCTTCACTGCCAGCCACGCCATACCAGCAAACACTAACGCAGCACCAGCAAAACCACCTACCACCATCAGGCCCAACATGAGGTCTCGGCTGGCGACCACTAGCAAAGTGGCAAAGCCTAACAAGCCCACTGCGCTAACGACCCAAGTGACTGCCTTAGGCTCACCCACTTCACGACGCATCACGCGCAACGCAGGCACGCTGGCCAATTGCAAAACAGGTGGCAAGCCAAACGCCAACAATAAAGTGAGTCCCGTGGCGAGGCCATAGACAACAGGCCACCAAGTTGCGGCAGGCAAAGCGGTTTCTACCAAGCCAGCGAGCAATTGCACAAACACAAAATGCACGCAGAAACCCAATAACAAACCAAGCGCACTGGCAAACAACCCCACGCACACAAACTCGCCGCAATAGGACATGGCAATTTGTTTTTGGCTCAACCCCAAGACACGCAACATGGCGCAGTCGTCTAAATGTTTAGACGCGAATGACCGTGCCGCCAATGCAACAGCCACAGCGCTGAGTAAGGCAGCCAACAAAGCCACCAGATTTAAAAACTTACCCGCGCGGTCTAAGGTCTGGCGCATTTCAGGTCGGCCTGTGGACAAGGACTCGACGCGCACACCACGTACCTGCGGTAACTTGACTTGCTCTTGCGCCCAAGTGACAAAGCGCTCAACCGTTTCTGGTTCGCCCACCACAGCAAAACGCCATGTAATGCGACTGGCGGGCTGCACCAAGCCAGTAGCGTCTAAATCTGCACGGTGCATCATCACGCGGGGTGCGAAGTTCATAAAGCCTGCGCCGCGGTCAGGCTCTTGCAACAACACGCCGCCCACCGACAAGCGCTTGTCGCCCAGCCACAGATTCCCACCGACTTGTAAACCTAATGCGTTTAATGCACTGGCCTCAGCCCAGACTTCACCTGGTTGGGGGATTTTTGGAGGCTTACTTTTTTTGTTTGTCGAGGTTGCGGCTTCCTGCGCAACTGGCGCTTTGGTGTCTTGCGCAGCCTTTGCTGATTCAGCGCTTTCAGTGCCAACAGAGGTCGCGTATTTGAGTTGTCCACGCAGAGGGTAGCCATCGTCAACCACCTTCAACGCAATCAAGCGGCTTTTACCTGCGCTGCTGTCTTCAGCCGACGTTTCACCACGCGCCATGGTGGGAAAGCCCAAGGTGGTAACCGTATCTAAACCTAGCGTTTTTGCTTGTTTGATGAATGCGTTTGGCGTTGGCTGGTCGCTCACGACAACCGCATCGCCACCGAGCAATTGCCCTGCATCACGCAACAAACCTGCGTTCAATCGATCGGCCAAAAAGCTCACCGAACTCAATGACGCAACACCTAAAGCAACCGCGAGCACCAACAAACGTAACTCGCCCGCGCGTGCGTCACGCCAAAGCGTGCGCCATGCAAGGCGCCACCAAGCGGCGGCGTGGTGCGGTGTAGGGTGTGGTTCAGTCATAACTTTGTTTGGCATCTAAAACCAAGCGCTCACTTTGCGTGTAGCAAAGAAAGTGTTTGTTGGTAGCGCGTCCAATGGTGCACAGTGACAAACGCTGGGCTAAATCAAAACCCATTTGCGTGATGCCACTGCGCGACACAACAATGGCCACGCCCATTTGTGCAGACTTCATCACCATCTCGCTAGTCAATCTACCGGTGGTGTAAAAAATTGAATCTTGGTCTGCTTGAATGCCTTGCATCCACATCCAACCAGCGATGGTGTCGATGGCATTGTGACGACCGACGTCTTCAACAAACAATTGCATGCGTTCACCCGCAAACAATGCACAACCGTGCACAGAGCCAGCAGATTTATAAGTGCTCTCTTGCAGACGAATGGCATTGAGCAAGGCATACAAGCGCGATTGGGTGATGGTGGCGTTGGGTACGGTGATCGCATCTATTTCATCCATCAAGCCACCAAAGACGCTGCCTTGCCCGCACCCTGTGGTCACCACGCGGTGCTCGGTGCGTGCTTGCATGTCGGCCACACCGTGACGGGTTTTGACAGCAGCTACACCTGCACCGTCCTCGCCTGCGTCCCAGTCCACGGTGATGCTCTCCACCTCTTGTGCACGCGTGACTAACCGCTGGTTACGCAAGTACCCCAGCACCAACCATTCTGGATGGGCGCCTAAGGTCATCAATGTCACGAGTTCGCGTTTATCCACGTAGACCGTCAAAGGGCGTTCCGCAGGAATGGAGATGGTGTCTTGCACGCCATGCTCATTGATGACTTGCACCTCACCTGTCAACGGGGCTTGGGCTTGGGTTAGACGGGGCAACATGGGGTGAGAGGCTACAACAAAAAGGGCCGGTGCCTGTTGGCATCGGCCCATAAACGCTTGGCGTTAAGGTTTAAGACTTTTTCGCAGAGGCTGCGGCAGGGGCGGCAGTTGGCGCAGGTGCTGGGGCCGTTGTAGGTCCAGCAGCTGGTGCTGCCGCAGTGGGTGTGGCTTCTGGTGGTGTGTACACAAACTTACCAGGGTCTGCGCAAGGTGGCGTAGCGATGGGTTTGCCTGCTTTGGCTTTGTTGGTGCGTTGCACATGCGCTACTACTTTGTCTTGCGACTTGCAGAGCAAATACCCATCTGCTTTGGCGGTGTGGGCTGTTTTTGCTGCGGTTTCAGCGGCTTTGGCTTTCGCCTCGTCGTTGGGTGGCGGCAGTTTGGCAAAAGCGGAAACGCTTAAACCTACCAACAGAGTTACGAGAAGTTTTGGGAAAAGGGTTTTGTTCATATCGGTTCTCCTGATCAACGCATTCACGCGTGCGCTGTGGTGCCCGAACCAGACTCGGGGCTTCGGTGCGCGGGAATCTTGCCAGCTTGGATGTCAGCATGCCAGAGTTCGTGGTGTTCTTTGGCCCAGGTTTCGTCAACATACCCTGTGCGCATGGCGCTGTAGGCGCCTTCCATACCGATCGTGCCGATATAGATATGCCCCATAAACATGGCCATCATCAACACCGTGGCAACGCCATGGACCATGTTGGCGATTTGCATGGTGCTGCGCTCGTAGATCAAACCGGGTACGATTTTGTCGAGCACAAAGCCCGAGGCAACGACTACTGCCCCCAGCAAAAATACACCGCCCCAAAAAACGATTTTTTCACCCGCATTGAAGCGATGCGAAGGAACTTCTTTGCCACTCAAAATGCCACCGCCTTTGAGCAACCACACCAAGTCACCTTTGGCCGGCATGTTGTCTTTCACAAAGGTGAAAAACACAACGACTAAAGACACGGCAAACAAGGGGCCGGCAAAGTTGTG
>CANBZB010000088.1 GCA_947373745.1 Burkholderiales bacterium
TTTACTTGGTAAGGCAGTTCGTCGACGATGATCGATTGGCGTTGGCCTTTGTCGATGTCTTCAAAGTGGCACTTGGCGCGCATCACCACGCGGCCACGGCCCGTGCGGTAACCGTCTTTGACGCCGCTCATGCCGTAAATAATGCCGGCGGTCGGGAAGTCAGGCGCGGGAATGATTTGCATCAAATCGTCGATCGACGCGTCGGGGTGGCTGAGCATATGCAAACAAGCATCGACCACTTCGTTCAAGTTGTGCGGTGGGATATTGGTGGCCATACCCACGGCAATGCCGGACGAACCGTTGATCAACAAATTAGGAATGCGGCTAGGGAGGACCAGTGGTTCTTTTTCAGAACCGTCGTAGTTGGGGCCGAAATCGACGGTTTCTTTGTCGATGTCGCTCAACATCTCATGGGCGATTTTGGAGAGGCGGATCTCGGTGTAACGCATCGCCGCAGCGTTGTCGCCGTCGACCGAGCCGAAGTTACCTTGGCCATCAACCAACATGTGGCGCAAAGAGAAATCTTGGGCCATACGCACGATGGTGTCGTAGACCGCGCTGTCGCCGTGGGGGTGGTACTTACCGATCACGTCACCGACGATACGGGCAGACTTTTTATAAGGGCGGTTCCAGTCGTTGTTGAGTTCGTGCATGGCGAACAAAACGCGGCGGTGCACAGGCTTTAAACCGTCTCTGGCATCGGGGAGGGCGCGGCCTACGATGACGCTCATGGCGTAATCCAGGTAGCTGCGGCGCATCTCCTCTTCTAGGCTGATAGGTAAGGTTTCTTTAGCAAACTGAGTCATAGAAGAGGCATCAAACAGGGAAACCGCTGATTTTAGGCTGTTTAGATAGTGAAATCCCTTGTGGCGACTCAGCAACAACCCGTGTTTATTAATTTATTAGTTTGGGCATCATTTTCTGAGCGGCGTGTGGGTGTGGCACAATGTTTATTAAGCGTTTGGGTGTTTCACCTTGAATGCCTGGATTCGCAGAGTGTTCTGCGTCGTAAACATCCCTCAGAGGTAAATCATGAAAAACTTGAACAAATTGGCAGCTCTGGTTGCTTTCTCTGCATTGGCAAGCTTGGCATCTGCCCAAGCTATTGACAACTGGCGCAATGCCAACGGCGACGTTTGGAAAAACGCTTCTGGCGATTGCTGGCGTAACGCTAGCTGGACTCCAGCAACTGCAGCCCCTGGTTGCGGCCCTGCGCCCGAAGCACCAAAGGCAGTTGAGGCACCTCCTGCTCCTAAGGCCGCTCCTGCTCCAGCTCCCCAAACGCCTGCTGCATCTAAAGTTACTTACGCCGCTGACGCTTTCTTTGATTTCGACAAAGCTACTTTGAAGCCAGCTGGTAAAGCCAAGTTGGACGACTTGGTAGGTAAAGTCAAAGGCATCAACCTTGAAGTCATCATTGCTGTTGGTCACACCGACTCTGTTGGCTCTGACGCCTACAACCAAAAACTGTCTGTCAAGCGTGCTGAGTCTGTGAAGGCTTACTTGGTGTCTAAAGGCATTGAGAAAAACCGCATCTACACAGAAGGCAAGGGCGAAAAGCAGCCAGTTGCTGACAACAAAACAACCGAAGGCCGTGCTAAGAACCGCCGCGTTGAGATTGAAGTTGTGGGAACACGCGCTAACTAATCTCTCGTAGATAGATAAAAAACCCCGCCTTGGCGGGGTTTTTTGTTGTCTGCGCAGATTTAATGCGTGAGCATTTCTTTGTTGCTTGCGTAATGGCCCATCTGACCCATGTGTTTGAAGCGATCAGCGACAATCGATTTCATGCAAACCTCACACGACAACGTAGACCCCGCTGAGCTGGCGAAATTTTCTGAGCTCGCCCACAGATGGTGGGACCCAGAAAGTGAGTTTCGGCCACTGCACCAAATCAACCCTCTGCGTTTGGACTGGATCCAAAGCTTGGTGTCTTTGCAAGGCAAAGAAGTGGTTGACATAGGCTGTGGCGGCGGAATTTTGACCGACGCTATGGCAAGAAGCGGCGCCCGTGCTTTGGGTGCTGATCTGGCAACTAAATCTCTTAAAGTCGCCCAACTGCACGCGTTAGAGGCCCAAACGCCCAATGTCCGTTACCAAGAAATAAGTGCGGAAGCCTTGGCTGCTGAGCGCCCAGCGAGTTTTGATGTTGTCACCTGCATGGAAATGCTGGAGCATGTGCCAGACCCTGCTTCCATCGTGCGTGCCTGTGCCGCATTGGTCAAGCCTGGTGGGTGGGTGTTTTTCTCCACCTTGAACCGCAACGCCAAATCATTTTTATTTGCCATTGTTGGTGCTGAATATGTTTTGAACTTATTGCCGCGTGGTACCCACGAATACGCCAAATTCATCCGCCCCAGCGAGCTGGCGCGCGACTGTCGTGAAGCTGGTTTGGAATGGAAGCAAACACGCGGCATGGAATACAACCCGCTGACACGCCGCTATTGGATGAGCCAAGACACCAGTGTCAATTATTTGGTTGCGACGCAGCGTCCAATGGAATAGCTGCTAAATAACAGCCGCTATATTCATTAGATTTTTCACTCTAGGTAGATTCATGCTTCAACATATCCGCGCCGTTTTATTTGACTTAGACGGAACCTTGGTCGACAGCGCCCCAGACCTTGGTGCCGCCGTCGACAAAATGCGCGTCGCGCGTGGCTTGTCATCTTGGCCATTAGAGGTTTACCGCCCATTGGCTGGCGCTGGCGCGCGCGGCATGTTGCAAATTGCATTCGACATAACGCCAGAGCATCCTGAATTCATCGCCATGCGCGACGAGTTTTTTGATAACTACCAAAACGCCTTAGCCGTCAAAAGCAAATTGTTTGAAGGCGTTGAAGACGTGATTGGGCATATTGAAGCGAACGCTTGGAGTTGGGGTGTGGTGACCAATAAAAGCTCACGTTTTACGGACCCCATGACCCAAGCTATGCCATTGTTTAAAAATGCTGGCGCCATCGTTAGTGGCGACACCACGCCGCATGCCAAACCGCATCCAGAGCCTATGTTTGAAGCCGCCCGTAGATTAGGTTTGCCGCCTGAAGTTTGTTTGTATGTGGGAGACGATGAACGTGACATCGTCGCTGGTCGTGCTGCTGGCATGAAAACCGTCGCCGCCACTTACGGTTATTTGGGTGAAAAGAACGATTTCACCCTCTGGGGTGCAGATTTCCACATCCATGCACCGAAAGAGCTATTGCAATTGCTAGCAAAGGCCTAAAATAGGAATCTTGGGGCTGCACTGGTTTCGACATCGGTTCGGACGCGTGGCAGGGCATGTCGAGGTTCTGTTACCTCGTAAAACAGCAGAAAAAAAACTAACTGCAAACGACGAACGTTTCGCACTCGCCGCTTAATCCGGTGAGCCTTGTAACAGTTGGCCGATAGGCTGGGTTAGGGTAAAGGGGGTGTTAAAGCCCCACGAGTCCTAGCTACAAGGTAACTCATATTGGCTGGCATGGCATCGGGCACCTTGATGTTGTGTGAGAAATAAGGATGCTGGTTGCATACATAGCGTGTCGCTGCGCGATGTATTCGACGAGACCCAAATCAGACGACTACACATGTAGAACTGTACGAAAAAGGCTGATGGACGCGGGTTCAAATCCCGCCAGCTCCACCATCACACTGTTTAAAAGCCGCTAAGGATGACCACTTAGCGGATTTTTTCATTTGTAAATCAACAACTTATACGATATTGGTCGATATAGGCTAATATAGACTGCCAAGCCAAAAGCGGGGAACATATCGGGAAATCGACCGGGGTAAATTCAGTGGCGGTGAATTGTTCCCCGTTTCATTAGGAGAGACATATGCTTACGGAACTTAAATGTAAAGCCGCACTATGCCCACCAGAAAAGAAGAGGGCTCGCTTTACAGATTCATCTGGCCTGTATCTAGAAGTAAGCCCAACAGGGTCAAAACGTTGGTTTTGGAAGACCTATTCAGACGGTAAGGAAGGTCGAATGGCATTGGGTAGTTATCCGGCCGTAAATCTGGCGGCAGCAAGAAAAGCTAGGGACATCGCAAGAATCCAAAAATCAGACGGCTACAACCCGGTGCAGCTACGTAAGTTGGAAAAGCTCAAAGCCAAGATAAGTGGTGGCGACACTTTTAAGTTGATCGCCCTCCATTGGCACGGCAAGCAAATATCAAATTGGAGTGCAACTCACGCTTTTCGAATTAAGCGACAGCTGGAGCGAGATCTATTCCCTTTCATTGGCGAGAGGCCTATGGCTCAAATCCACGCAATGGAACTTTTAGCTGCCTTGCAAAAAATTGAAGAGCGCGGAGCATTAGAAACTGCCGATAGAGCACTTGGGTTAGCAAGACAGGTTTGGGACTATTGGTTACCGACTGCAGATGTACAGCAAAGAAATATCACCGAGGGACTTCGAGCTCGATTGGTACCTTATCGGGGTAAAAATTTTGCTGCAATAGTTGACCCTAAAAGAATGGGCGAACTAATGCGTGCGATTAAAGGCTACAGAGGAGGAGAGATTGTTAAGACTGCATTGCATTTGACGCCACTGCTTTATCAAAGACCCGGTAATTTAAGGATGATGGAGTGGAAGGAGTTAGATTTAGATGGCGCACTTTGGACAATACCGAGTTCAAAGATGAAGAGAACTGTTCAAGGTAAAGAGCAAGGTGAACCGCACGTTGTCCCATTGCCAAAACAGGCCGTCGCACTTTTGCTTTCATTAAAGCCTCGAACAGGTCACGGGACTTATGTGTTTCCAGGAGAACGCGATCATCAAAGGCCCATCTCCGATAACTCTGTACGTAGCGCTCTTTACTCACTAGGTTTTGGTAAAGAGCAGACTTGGCATGGATTTAGAGCAAGCGCAAGAACCATGCTTGTCGACGAACTCAATATTGACTATAAAGTTATTGAGGCTAATTTGGCACACACAGTAAAAGATGCAAACGGAACTAGTTACAACAGAACTAAATACATTGCTCAGCGTTTTGAAATGATCCAAAAGTGGGCTGACTATTTAGACAAGCTAGGAACAGGAGCTGATGTAGTCCCTTTAAAGGTCGCCTAGTCCACCAAAATTTGCCAAAAAAAGTATTTTGGCCATAAAAATCGATTCACCTTTTATTTAAAAACCCAGTATTGACAAGGGTTTGCAGTAGGTACGCATGACGGACCAATGTTGATTGATCATTGCACCCAATCGCTGGCACCCGCTAGTGAGATTTAAGGACTTGCAATGCTAATTTTGAGATTACCGGAAGTTAAACGTGTACTAGGCCATAGGGCCGATGCGAGCGTCTACAACGCAATTCGAGCTGGCTTATTTACGACTGGAGTAGCAATTGGCCAGAGAGCAAAGGGTTGGCCAGATTACGAAACACAGGCTATCGCTTCAGCAAGAGTTGCTGGTAAGTCGGATGATGAAATTCGTGATTTAGTCAAGGCACTTCACGATAAGCGGTTAGTGCTAGCTCAAGAGGGGGCTTGATATGGAAAATGAAAAAATCCAAAGCCAGCCTTCAAAATTTAATCTCAATGAACTCAGACTGCCAGCGAACTACGGTGTCACATTTGGCGTTAAGAAGGTTTTAAATAGTGTTTCGGTCGGCAAGCCCAACAAGGCCCAGTTCTTCCGGATACACGCTTCACAGGAAATGACCTTTTTGGCGATGATTCTTGAGCAAAAGGAAACTCGAGAGATATATTGTGTTCGACCAGATGTTGCCGATCAGATTGCCGAGTTGGTAAGGGCTGTTCAATTGCTTGTTGGAGTTGACAGGCAAGGCAACGCATTCTTGGTGCCAGTAACTTTACCTGGGTTAGATGGCCGCCGAAACAAATGGCACGAATCACTGGCCCAAGCTTGCGAGCTAGCTAAAGCCAAGTGGATACGTATAGCTGCCAATATGAGTGCCGGTGCCTACGATGTATTTGAGGCTCAAGCTGAACTCATGCCGCCAGAGTGGCCTGAGTATGGCTTGGATCAAATGATTGAAGTTGCATTCAGAGGCAAGATCGTTGAAAGCTTGGAGCATCCTGTTGTGCGCTCTCTCTTAGGAAGAGTCTGATGCTTACATGTGATTTCCCAGACGGCATTTGGTTGGTGGATTTTGAGTTCCACCCCCAATCTGGTTTGGAAGGCAATCCCCCAGAAGTTGTTTGTATGGTTGCTAGGCGGTGGCCTGAAGGACCTACTCTGCGAATTTGGAAAGACGAATTACTGCGACTTGAAGCCCCACCATTTTCTACTGGTAATGGAGCTTTATTTGTAGCCTACTTTGCTTGTGCTGAGATGGATTGCTTTATTCAGCTTGGCTGGCCAATGCCTTCCAATCTCCTTGATCTTTATTGCGAGTTCCGCTTGCTGACAAATGGAAATGCACCTGCTCATGGCAGTGGGCTTTTGGGTGCACTTTTGCATTTTGGTTTACCAAGTATCCACGGCGAGGAAAAGAGGTCAATGCGAGACTTGGTTCTTTCTAGAGGTCCATGGTCCACTAACGATAGAGAAGATATTCTTGACTACTGTGAGTCTGACGTTACAGCATTAGGGCATCTAATGAAAGCAATGATCCATTTGATTGATCTTCCAAGAGCTTTGGTTCGAGGTAGGTATATGCAAGCTGTTTCGTCTATTCAAGCAATAGGGGTTCCTATCGATTTAGAGACATTGCGGACGTTGAAGGCCGAGTGGATGAATATCCAAGACCAATTAATACAACTTATAGATAAAGACTACAAGGTATTTGATGGTCGGACATTTAAATCTCAGCTCTGGGAAGGCTACTTGATCCGTAAAAATATTCCCTGGCCTCGTCTCGCTAGTGGGAAACTTGATTTGTCAGATCAAACATTTCGTGATATGGCAAAGTCGTACCCAGTTGTGTCGCCTATGAGAGAGTTAAGGTCATCTCTGTCAGAAATGCGGCTATCTAGCCTGCAAGTTGGTAGTGATGGGCGAAACAGATGTACTCTTTCGCCTTTTAGCTCTCGTACAAGCAGAAACCAGCCTTCAAACTCTAAATTTATCTTTGGACCATCTGTGTGGATTAGAGGGCTAATACAACCAAGTCCCGGTTTTGGCTTGGCATATGTTGACTGGAGTCAGCAAGAGTTTGGTATTGCTGCAGCTTTGTCCCAGGACAAAGTGATGATGGATGCTTACCAAAGTGGTGATCCTTACTTAGCATTTGCAAAGCAAGCTGGAGCAGTGCCACAAGATGCCACGAAAAAATCTCATGAGTCTGATAGAGAGCAATTTAAAGCATGCGTTCTAGCTGTCCAATATGGCATGGGGGAGGAGAGCTTAGCGCTCAGAATAAATCAGCCAGTTGCAAGGGCTAGGCAACTTCTCAGACTTCACAGACAAACATATAAGACTTTCTGGAAATGGTCAGACAGTGCTGTTGATGAAGCAATTCTTGGTGGGCGACTATGGTCAACATTTGGTTGGCAAATCAATACAAACTTACAACCAAACCCAAGAAGCCTTCGTAACTTTCCTATGCAGGCCAATGGTGCAGAAATGCTCCGAATAGCATGTATTGGCCTGGTAGAGGCCAATATACGTATTTGTGCACCTGTTCATGATGCGCTGCTGATTGAGGCTTCATTGGATCAACTTGACGAAACAGTTGAGTTAACGCAAAAAATAATGAAGAAAGCTAGCCGAATTGTGCTCAATGGTTTCGAATTGAGTAGTGATGCCAAGGTCATTCGATATCCGGACCGCTATTTTGATAAGAGGGGTCTAGAAATGTGGAATACGGTAATGGGTTTAATTGATGGGCCAGCATTTTCACAACCCACGTCTTAATCACGCACCTACCCTAGGCAGACTAACGCACCCGTCCATTCTTATATGAATAGTCTTATTAATAGTAGATACAGAACAGATGATCAAAACATAGTGGTCAAACGGCTTAGCTATTGCTCTATAAGTAGCGGGTATGTTCAGGGTAAGCAATCTGTTAGAAATTTATTCGTAAAAGGCCCAATCCCTCTAGATTGGCTAACTGAAGCCTCTCTCCTTCCAGGCAAATGTCTGAACGTTGCAATGGCAATCCAATGGCTTGCAGGGATGAGCGGTGCTAGGCCTGTAAAGCTCACCAAAAGAGCTGAGGTAAGTTTTAATGTCAGTAGCGATACATCGCGTGAATGCTTAAATCGTTTGGAAGCTGCTGGCCTGATTCAGCTTACTCGTAGCCCTGGGAAAAGACCACTAATTGAAGTAGTTGTTAAAAGCAGTTTCGGTTTGAAAAATAAATAGGCTTATCTAGATAGCAATGTCAAAATGCTGTCAGGTAGTGGCTTATTCGGTCATCTCAAATTGTGAATTAAGCTTGTTTACTTGCGTAGATCTTGTTAACTAAGTTTATGTCTATCTATTCCAGTAACGACATTTACTGACAAGTTGCCATCAAAATTTGCCTTGAAATCTAGAGGTAACAATTTGCCGAGTAAAGTCAAAAATGCAACCGGATTTTTATGTGCTTGTTCTAGAAGATAAGCTTCTCCCCCGGCTTGATCCAAAGCATTGAGGATCATTTCCTTTACCGCTTTCGGAATTTTATTGACCGAACCTTTCTTTCGGCCTTTGCCAGCATTGGTTGGTACGTACATAATTTCTCCAGATTGCACTAATTTAGTATTCTTAGGCATTAAAAAATAGTGGGCTAAGCAGAATTTTGAAGTCTTATAGGATTGTTATGCGTACAACGGATCTTTCTAAATACGAATAAGGCGAGACTTAGATGAGATTTTGGACTCCAGGCTTGGGGCTCGAACCAGTTGGGGCCGAAGTTCGGATCTACATTCGGGGCTCGAACTCAGCCAATTGAGCGACCTGGTAATTGATGGGCATATTAAATTTTGAGAATGGCTTTGGTTTGATTAATAAATCTCTCAGCAAGTAATTCCGCCTCTTCTCTAGTCTCGCAGCAGGTCATCACATAACCAAGTCGCTCAGAATTCTCAAACGGAAATGAAACGCGATCTCCTGTTTGACTGATCATTTCTACACACTTAATACCTTCGTCTTTCCAAGTTGGTAATTCAATTTGGTCGAGAATTCCCATCTCTTGGGATGTAACCCACCGCGTTACAGACGGTTGCATAGCATCAGGTTGCAATTGGCCGATAGACCAAACGCCTAGATGCAAGTCAATGAGTAGTTCGTGGACGGACTTGTTGAGCGAATAGGCCATCAGCCTTGCTATCTTGGCGCCTACTAAGCGTGGATTGATTTCCACCAATCGTGGCCCCTCTGTCGTCAATAAGATTTCAGTATGCGTGGCGCCGCAGTCAAATCCCACAGCGTCCAAGATACGGAATAGGTAGTCTTCTAAGACTGACCACTCGCCCTTATTGGGCATGAAACATCCGCCTCTTATGGCAAACGATGGTGGACTGAACATTAACTTCTCATTCACGCCTAGTAAATGGTGCTTGCCGTTGAGTGTCAAGGTATCGCACCCAATCAAGGTTCCATGCATGTAGCGCTCAATCAGCAAGCGGTCATTACTTCTTACACCCAAGCCATAGTCGGTTGATATGGGCAAAAGATGGGCGAGTGTTTCACGGGCTAGGTCTAGATCTTCTTCATTTTCTAGAGTCAATATATTTT
>CANBZB010000089.1 GCA_947373745.1 Burkholderiales bacterium
AAGTGACACAACGGGCATTGCTACGTAATAGCCTGCGAATGCGCCCCGACCGCATCATCTTGGGCGAGGTACGTGGCCCTGAAGTGCTCGATATGTTGCAAGCCATGAATACAGGGCATGAAGGCTCAATGACCACCATCCATGCCAACACGCCACGCGACGCCTTGACCCGCCTAGAACACATGATGAGCATGGCTGGCATGCAAGTCAGCCCACGCACTATGCGGCAGCAAATCAGTGCAGCGCTCTCCGTAGTGATACAGATCTCCCGACTATCGGACGGAAAACGCAAGATCACCAGCCTGCAAGAAATAACGGGCGTCGAAGGTGATATTGAAAGCATGCAAGAGATCTTTAAATTTGACCAAACAGGGGTGACCTCCTCCGGTGAGGTGCAAGGTAGATTTTTAGCTACTGGAATTCGTCCTAAGTTTGAACAACGGTTACGTACACGCGGCATTAATTTGCGTGAAGATTTATTTGACCCAGCACGAAATCGCACTTAAGTATGTACTGGAACAGCATTGGTTTTGTATGTTTGATACTGATCGCAGTAGGTCTATTTGCTATCGGCATTTTTCGCATATGGAGTGACTACTGGGGCGCGAATGCCGCAACCATCCAAGCACGCCTTCGCGTCATTACAGGTGATTTGCATCTGGATAGCCGAACCTTAATGAAAACACGCATGCTCAGCCGTGTCAGATGGATAGAAGTTTTATTACAAAAAATTCCGCGTATAGATGCTGTGGATATTTTTTTGACCCAAGCTGGCATAAAGATGAATGTCAGCGCATTCATCACGCGGTGTGCCATGCTAGTTTTCATACCAATGGCTTTCAGTGCTTCACTGGGGTTCTCAACGATATTTCAGCTTATCTATTCGGTAACGCCTGTAGCGATTTGGTTTGCCTACTTGCAGCACAAAAGAAGGCAACGGGTATTGCGAATTGAAGCGCAATTACCAGACACCTTAGACCTCATGGCACGCGCCATGCAGGCAGGCCATGCATTTTCTAGTGCGCTATTGATTGTGGGCTCTGAAGGAGCGCCGCACATTCGCACTGAATTTCAAACAACCTTTGATGAGATCAACTTTGGCATTTCTACCGAGACGGCTCTCCACCATTTAACCCAACGGGTTGCCAGTCGCGACCTGCGATTTTTTGTGGTCGCAGCATTAATCCAGTTAGAAACTGGTGGAAATTTGACGGAAATATTGAAGTCACTGGCTGGGTTGATTCGCGACCGACAAAGAATTGCAGGAAGCGTTAGGGTGTTGTCGGCTGAAGGTCGCTTGTCTGCATGGATATTGGGTGGATTGCCTTTTGCTATTGCAGCAGTTCTAGGCATCGTCAACCCGGAGTTCATTTCTAAGCTCTGGACGGAACCCCTTGGTATTCGGATGCTGCAGATCTCTTTAACTTTGATGGGATTTGGCATTTGGTGGATGTGGCGCATGGTAAGGGTGCGCATCTAAAACTATGAATTCAATTTACACATTTCTATTTGTTGCTATTATTTTTGTGATTGCAGTCACGGTGGCTTACTTGGCTCTGAATTTGGTATTGCCCACCCTATTAGAAAAGCGCTTAGAGAATCTTTTTGGTACTACGCCTGTATCGCCAACCGTCATGGCCATTACCTCTCCTCTTTCAACACCTGTTAAACGCTGGATTGAACCCCTGGCCAGTGCAGCGATGAATGCAGAGCAATGGTTGACATCTCCTTTGCGCATTCAATTCAGTAATGCTGGCTTGAATAGCCCAACTGTTGTGGTGTATTACTTTGCTAGCAAAACAATATTGAGTCTTTCCTTGCCATTGTTGGTCTTGATGTCACAGCTATTTTTTGCCTGGAGTGGAACGTGGGTAATGGTGTTAACTACGATGCTCATTGCCGCAACGTTTGGCTATTACTTACCCAATGGCGTACTGGCAAGGTTAGTTGCAAGGCGGCAAGATGAGTTGTTTCTGGTTTTGCCAGACGCCCTAGACTTATTACGCGTATGCGTAGAAGCGGGCTTGGGGCTTGACGCAGCTGTAGAACGGGTAGGACGAGAAATGCAAATTGAAAGCGAGGCCTTGGCACAGGAGTTTTCCCTGCTAGGTTTGGAGCTTCGCGCAGGCGCATCACGTACTGATGCCATGCGTAACTTGGCATTGCGTATCGGCCTTGAAGACGTAGATGGTTTGGTATCTATGTTGATTCAGGCCGATCGATTTGGCACCAGTATTGCTGAGTCATTGAAGATGCACTCTGAATCTCTACGCACCAAAAGACGACTGGCAGCAGAAGAAGAGGCCGCCAAACTTCCTGTCAAGATTTTGATGCCATTGATATTTTGTGTCTTCCCGGCTTTACTCACTGTCTTACTTGGGCCGGCGGCTATCAGCATCATCCAAATATTAATGCCGCGGTTACAAGCGACTTGATCACTTTTTTCGTCAACCCTGTCTTTACAAAGGAACCACCATGCAAGACACCAAGCACCTTCTAACCCCAGACCACCATCAGCTATGGACAGTTGTTGGGTTCATCCTTGCTATATTGGCATTGGTGCTGTCGATGGTTGGTCTGTACCGCATCAGCGTAGCGACCGTTATCAACCAAGCGCAAATTGTGATGCTTAACCAGAAGATTGAAACTTTGTCAGCAAAGGGCTCAGTTGTCACCCCCAGACTTGAAGCCCCCATTACGAAGTAATTCGTTTTTAGTTTGAAGTTCTTTTATGCAGAGTGGCTATATCCAGTAATTGGATGCGCCCTCTGCTGTAGTTCATGAGTCCCTCATCTTTGAGCTCTTTTGCCGCCAAGGTAATACTGGCGCGACGAACACCCAACATTTTGGCGATATGGTCGTGCGTCATGTACAGCTGGTCTGGGTAGCAGCGTTGGGCACTCAACAGCAACCAATGCATTAATCTTTGCTTAATATCTTGCGAATGTGACATGGCCGCCAGTTTCGCAATAGTTTGGTATGTTGTCCATAAATACCGAGAAAAAAGCATTAACCAATTAGGATTTCGCTTAATTAGATTTTGCAAATAACGCGCCTCTATCACATACGCAAATCCGGCTGACTGCACAGTCAAAATAAAGTTTCCAGCACCCAAACCTAGTGCTGCTTGTAGGCCTACTGCACCCTCTCGCCCAATTAAACCAACGGCCAAGCCTTTATTTGCATGCCCCTGCTTAAAGGGCACAAATTGCACCACAGATCCACTGGTAATGAAATAGATCAAAGGCTGCTCAATACTCGGCGAAGTCAGGATGTCGCCAGATTTCAACTCAATCAATCGCGCACGACGCATCAATAAAGACTGTTCTGGCGCAGTCAGTGCAGCAATTAATTCATTCGGAAGAGGAAACACCTATAGCCTCGTAATCAGCCCAACGAGACATATCGTTCGAAAAAGTATAGGCAATTCAAATCGCATTTTTTATACATAAATACCGCTGCATCTTTCATATGTCTCATAACGAACATTAAATTATTTGAAGGGCCTATCAAATCAAGATAAAAAATTCAGTAGCGAATGTATTTTTTACCAACCATTATTTGCATCTTTCTGAACGTCACTGTGCACGATTGGCGCTCTATATTCCGTGCACTAGCGCACACAAGAAATATAAATTTTTATTTAACTCAATGTTCCATCTGTTATCAAATCGTCCGGTTTATTAGAAATCAAGTGAAGTATGTTGACGCTAATCAATGCTAATTTATTAAGAAAATCTAAAGTTGTTCTATGAATTGATTTCCACATTCTGTGTGAATAGATTCAGATACACCTAAAGGAACCTATATGAATCGAATACTTCGCTTTTATTCAAAATTAATTGTCCTGAGCACATTTGCACTACTTCTATCTATGACGGGTATTCAAACGCTAGCCGCAACATCCGAAGACCTCAACCAAGACTCAGCGCAGGCACTGCAAGCTCTATACCGGGTCAACCCTGCAGCTGCAGCTATATCAAAGCAAGCCAAGGCTATCTTGGTATTTCCCAAGGTTGTGAAAGCTGGATTGGTTTTTGGAGGCAGCTACGGCGAAGGCGTATTGATGAAAGGCGGGCATGTCACGGATTACTACAACACTGTCTCTGCCTCTTGGGGTTGGCAAATTGGTGCGGAGTCCTATGCCTACGTCGTATTTCTGATGAATGATAAAGCTGTTAAGTACCTTGCCAAGTCAAAAGGATGGGAGTTTGGAATAGGACCATCCATTGTGGTTGTAAACGAAGGTCTTGCGAAAAATCTCACCACATCTACCCTGAAAGATGACGCTTATGCTTTTGTAACTGACCAAGAGGGACTCATGGCTAGCTTAAGTTTTGAAGGCACCAAGATCAGTCGCATCAAGCGTTAATCTTTTCAACGAACGCAGAAAAAGTTTACCTCTTGGTAATTCACATCTTCAGGATGTCTGACTGGCGATGGGTTTCGCGTATCTGGCGACATCACATGGTTGCCTGCAAGCGCCCACATCTTGTGTCCCAGTGAAATTCCACCGTTCCAGTCACCGAGTATGGATAAGTACTCGTACTCTTTTTCCGTCGGCAATCTGGCTTTTATTGCATTACAAGCGTCTTGGGCAATACGTGGCGTAGGGGCTATGTTGATGGAGGTGCCAGGTGCTCCGACCAATACGATGAACTTGTCTCCCATAGGTATCAAGGTGGGAAAGCTGGTGCGCTGAAAGTGTTGCACCATTTTTTTAGCAATGATGGACATAACGTTTTCCGGTCTGCCCTGCCCCAAAAAACTCACTGTCTCACCACGCGGTAACACCACATGGATAGTCACTAGCAAGTCGCCCTTGCAAGTAGGTGCATAGCTATAGGTTCCCCATGCGAAGCCTTTGACACGTGACATTTGTTGCATATCAGGCGTATCAAAGCGTTTGTTTTGCTTGAGGGCATTGATAAAGTCCAACACGGGAATGTTGTTGGCAAATTCAAGCCGTGTGTTCTCGGGGTTGATACCTTGCGAGATCGCGTCAATGCCTGCTTTAAGGCTGGCTTCTAGGGTAATGTCCATGCCCTGCCCAGCTGTGGCCATAGCGCGATTTTTATCTATCAAACCATCGACAGCCATCAAAATGCCCACAGCCGCATTGGAATCTACACCCGCGTAAATTAGTTCTTTGAGGTGGTTGGTCGCTTGAATGGTGGATTCATTGCGGGTTTGACCATATGCGTCTTGGTATTGGCACAGGTCTTGGCCACGTAAAAACAGGATGGTGGGCCATAGGGTGATTTTTTCAACGGCTAGCGCATGTAGACATGTTAAGCACAGTATGGCTATTGCTTGTGCTATTACTTTAAAAGATGTGTTCACAATAAATACTATGCAACGTTGATGCGTTAGACGCAGGTTTATGTGCATGTAGCTTAGGTGTTAAAGTAATTTTCCGATTGATACAAATCAAGTAATGCTGGAAATCACAACTGGAAGGCAATCCAGCGCACAACACCTTCTGAAATTTCACGCAACATATGGGGTTGTTTGGGAATATATGCAGATGATTTATCGCGTTGTCGGTATATCCAAGACGCAAAGTCTTGGATAACGGATGTTTTGTAAAAGGCCACCATTAATTCGTAATTTAGAAAAAGGCTACGCTCATCTAGATTGGCAGAACCCACAAGTGCCAAAGATTCATCAAAAACAAACGCCTTGGCGTGCACCATGGATGGAAATAACCAAATATTGACACCTGCCCTAGCCAGATCGCGAAACGCCACTCTTCTGGCGATGTCTGCCAAAAAATTAGATTTCACTGGGACTAGCAGTTCAATGGTCACACCCCGACGTGCGGCAAGTTCTAATGCTGTGAGCAAACTGATGTCGGGAACAAAGTATGGTGTAACTATCAATATTCTGGACTTGGCGGTGTAACAACCTGAAACCAGCAAGGTGTAAATAGTGTCCTCTACACAATCAGGCCCGCTTGGCACCAATCGCGCATCCAAAGCTTTTTGATTAGAAAAATTTACTTTTCTTGCAATTGTATTTTCAGGAATTTGACGTGTGGCAATTGCACAGTCTGTATCAAAAAAAGCTTGCGCCTGATGTGCTAAATCTCCATAGAGATCAAAACTTAAGTCAACCCAGGATTTATTGGTTTTCTTTTTTTGTTTATTTAGCTCAAAATATTTAGCAGTGAGATTGCGTCCACCAGACCACATCCGGCTTGAATCTGCAATCACTAATTTACGGTGTATCCGCATATTGGTCTTGCCAAAAAAAGAAAGTTGAAATGGTGAAGCAAATAAAACCACTTTGACGCCAGCATCTCTTAACTCTTTGAAGCTTGGAACACCTTCATAGAAATACCCTAGGCCATCTACCAGCAGACGAATTTTCACGCCCTGTTTTGCACGCTCTTTTAAAAGTTGCGATATACGATACCCAGCAACATCACGCCCAAAAATAAACGTACAAATATCTAGTGTTTCTTTTGCACTTGCAATGCATGCTTCTAGTGCTTGAAGGGCTTGCATGCCATTGTGATGAATTGTTAGGTTTTGTATTTCAACTGCTTGCTGAAGACCCAGCGCAATCGCTAGATTTTCATCCCCTGTTGTAGGCTGATAACTTGGTTTCTTTAAAGCTGCAACGGTTTTTTCAGTTCCGTCAGCATGCAAGGTCGTATCAATTTTTCGCCTACCAAAGAATAAGTAAAGTGGGAACGCCACGTAGGGTAGTAGAAGAAGAGATACGAACCAAGCGATAGACGCAGAAGGATGGCGACGTTTTCTCCGCGTATGCGAGTCAATGGCATAAAGAATCAGCCCAAGAAGAGCAATCACGCCATGGACATCGAACCAAGCAGTCAATTTTTATCAGAGCGCGGCAATTTATTTCTTGCCTTGGCTAGGTGCGCGTTGAAGTCAAAATCCGCAGGCTCATCGAATGGAATATATCGGGCGCGCTTTTGTGCAACATGTATTTTTTTAGACTTGTGCTTGATAGGACAAAAATAAGCCTCGGTTGCACCAATTACTTCGCCCACAAAAGCCACCACACCCACACCATAGGCGCAATACGTGCAATGGAACTTTGAAATCCAATCCAGATACTTCAACTCTTGGCGATCAAAGATGATGAAATCTTTACGCGAGAGTTTAGGAATACCGTAAATCGGAAAACACGACCACTGATAAAACGACACAAAGGCATCCAATATCAACAGCGGAAAAATCATGCTGTAGATGATGGGGCCGGTAATCAGATTGATCGGCCTTGAGCGTTTGATCAGGGCGATCAGGCCTAGTTGGTGGTTGGTTTTTGGCATGTGCGGTTCATCTTAGAGGGATTACCTCTGCGTGAACCGCCATACGACTTAGATAGTTGATCTAGATCAACAATTTTCAGTTAGAAAGCTTGGACAAACAGGTAAATCACAATGCCATGCCCCGCTACCCAAAACAAACTGCGCAACGTGGCTTTGTCCAAAAGGTAGCAAGCAATATAGGCCACACGAACAGCGATATAGATCCAACTCAAAGTTTCCATCAAATAGCCATCTGCGCCACCCAAGGAAGCCAAGATGACGCCAATAGCGAAAAACGGAAAAGCTTCTAAACAATTTTGCTGCGCCGCATTGGCTCTTGCACGAAAACCCTCTTGATTGGCAAGCCATGCACGGGGATAGTGGTTGTCGTATGTTTTATCGCCCCACTTCGCGATGGCAGCGCAGATCAAAGGTAAGAGCCCTGCAATCAGGATGGCAATGACTACGGTGTCTAGTTGGGTTTCGAAGCGCATAGGGTCTCCTATAGAAATGGGTATCTTATGACACTTATACAAGTGTTAACCCTAGTTTTTCTTGGTAACTAAGAGACACTAATATTGAACGCTTGCTAGTTAACATGATTGACATGAACAGACGCTTACATTCCGCATTGATGTTTGCACTCCCATTGTTTGGTTTGTTAGTTTTTTGGGAACTGTGTATCCGCATATTTCATGTAGATGCGCGGGTATTTCCTAGTATTGAAGCAGTGTTTACTGCAGGTTTAGAGTCTGTCAAAGATGGCAGCATCTTTCAGCATGTTGCAGCTAGCCTAGGTCGTGTGGCTGTGGGCACTTTACTGGCTATTCTTGTCAGTGTTCCTTTAGGTGTAGCGATGGGACTCAACCCTATCGTGTCTGAGTTTTTATCTCCTCTTTTCCGTTTCTTCTCAGTTTTAGCGGGTATCGCTTGGATTCCTATTGCTACCCTGTGGTTTGGCTATGGTTTTGGTGCCATCACATTCGTTATTTTCAACGCCGTATTTTTTGTAGTGACCTACAACACATTGCTCGGTGTTTCTAGTATTCCCATGCCATTGCGGCATGCTGCCGCTTCACTTGGCGCCAATGGATGGACATTGCTGACCCAAGTGATTCTTCCGGGTGCACTGCCCAATATCGTCACAGGTATTCGAACCGGACTAGGTTTTGCATGGCGTGGCTTGATTGCCGCAGAAATGATTGCTACCAATGTGGGGCTTGGATATATGTTGTTTTTAGCGCGTGATTTTTATAAGACCGAAGTCATTGTTTTTGGCATGATCGTGATTGGAATTATTTGGCTGGTGATTGACAGATTGGTGCTGGCTCCGCTTGAACGCGCCACGATTGAGCGCTGGGGACTGGTGAGGCGCGCATGAAATTGCTGCAACACGTTTGGTCTATTTACCTGCGAATCACCGCCCGATTTCCTGTGTTACGCAGTATCGTGCCCTTTATTCCGCTCCTTATTGCATGGACGCTTGTTACTGAATTAGCTGTTTTTCCGCGTGCTTTTCTTCCAGGTCCTATAGATGTTGTAAACGCTTTTGGCACGCTGACTTACAAAGGCGTTTTAACCCAATATTTAGAAGATAGCGTTGTGCGCCTGGCCGTAGGCGCCGCTTTTGGGATCGCTATAGGGATACCTTTGGGGGTCTTGGTCGGACTGAGTGACCGAGTACGACAGGCCGTATGGCCGCTCTTGCTGTTTTTTCAAGCGATTGGTGATATTGCATGGCTGCCTATTTTGTTAGTGTGGTTTGGTTTTAGCTTGACCACGATGACGTTGGTGATTGTCTATACGGTTCTTTTTCCCATTGTTTTAAATACTTCTCTAGGTGTGCGATCTGTCTCAACTGACTTACACCGTGCTGCATTGAGTCTTGGCGCTTCCAAATGGCGCGTTATATGGGAGGTTGTTTTACCAGGCGCGTTACCCAACATCATGACAGGCCTTCGTAATGGTTTGGGTTATGGATGGCGCGCATTGATAGCGACTGAAATTATTGTGGGAACGAGTGGTATTGGCTTCATGATGTTTGATGCAAGACGCGCTGGATCAGTCGTTGAAATTTTGCTTGGCATGGTTG
>CANBZB010000090.1 GCA_947373745.1 Burkholderiales bacterium
TACAAAGCTTGCAAGACTTCCATCGCACGGGTGGCCTTGGCTTTGTGCCCGTCAATCTTGAACTGTTCGTGTCTATGGGCGATCTTGACGTCTAGCGCCAATTCAATCGTGCGCAAATGCTCGTCTGTAGGGCCGCAGAGATGCGATAAACGCGTATTGTTAGGAGGGGAGAAGGTGTGGCGAAGAATCAAGTCGATAATCTCAAAAAAGGTTCCCCAATGATAGGCAAGTTGACCGGCATCCTCTTAGAAAAGAATCCACCGCAAATTTTGGTGGACTGCAACGGCGTGGGCTACGAGGTCGATGTGCCGATGACCACTTTCTACAACTTGCCAGCTACTGGTGAGCGCGTTTCACTTTTGACGCACTTTGTCGTACGGGAAGATGCGCAAATCTTGTATGGTTTTCAAACTGCTGCAGAACGCAGCACGTTTCGCTTGCTCATCAAAATTTCTGGTGTCGGACCGCGTACCGCATTGGGCGTGCTGAGTGGCATGGGGGTGGACGAATTAGCACGTGCTGTGTCTGAACAAGAGCCCGCGCGTTTAACCAAGGTGCCAGGCATTGGAAAAAAAACTGCCGAACGCTTGCTGTTGGAGTTAAAGGGTAAGTTGGGTGCTGATCTGGGCCCAAGCACTGCAGGCGCATCTAGCCATCAAAACGATATCTTGCAAGCCCTGTTAGCGCTGGGTTACAACGACAAAGAAGCGGCCAGTGCTCTCAAAGCCCTGCCTAATGATGTAGGTGTGAGTGATGGCATTAAGTTGGCTTTGAAGTCTTTGGCTAAATAAAAATGACTAACTGCGCTACCTTGTAGTGTTCAACACAGCAAAACAATAACTCTCAAGTATGAGTATCCAAACCGATAACTTTGGCGATGATTTTGTGCCTGCACCTCGTGTGGTGTCTGCTGCGCCCACTTCCCCTAACGAAGAAGCGATTGAACGCGCTCTGCGCCCCAAGCTTCTACAAGAATATGTCGGCCAAACCAAGGTACGTGAGCAGTTAGAGATTTTCATTGGTGCCGCTAAAAAACGCGGCGAAGCCATGGACCATGTGTTGTTGTTTGGTCCACCCGGTTTGGGTAAAACGACCTTGAGCCACATCATTGCGCAAGAGTTGGGTGTGAACTTGCGATCCACCAGTGGCCCCGTCTTAGAAAAACCCAAAGACCTCGCGGCGTTACTAACTGGCCTAGAACGCAACGACGTTTTGTTCATCGACGAGATACACCGTTTGTCTCCCGTGGTCGAAGAAATTTTGTACCCCGCCCTAGAGGACTACCAAATCGACATCATGATTGGTGAAGGTCCTGCCGCGCGCAGTATCAAATTAGATTTGCAACCTTTCACCTTGGTCGGTGCCACTACCCGCGCAGGCATGTTGACCAATCCGCTTCGCGATCGTTTTGGCATCGTCTCGCGTCTGGAGTTTTATACAGCCGAAGAATTGCAGCGCATCGTGGTGCGCAGTGCAGGCTTGCTCAACACACCTTTGGATGAAGAAGGCGGAATAGAAATCGCCAAGCGTTCACGTGGCACACCACGTATCGCCAACCGCTTGTTGCGCCGTGTGCGCGACTATGCGGAAGTCAAAGGCAATGGCCGCATTACCCAAGACATGGCGACCAAAGCCTTGGCCATGCTCGACGTGGATCCGCAAGGCTTCGATTTGATGGACCGCAAATTGTTAGAGGCCGTGATCCACCGTTTTGATGGCGGCCCCGTGGGTTTAGACAATATCGCCGCCAGCATCGGTGAAGAGCGTGACACGATTGAAGATGTGATTGAGCCCTATCTCATCCAGCAAGGCTATTTGCAACGCACGCCGCGTGGTCGTATGGCAACGGTGGCAGCCTATCGGCATTTAGGCGTGGTGCCGCCTAAAGCGGCTGGTGAATTATTTACCGAATAGGTTTTTAACTCGTCGACTCATCACGTGACGCTTGTTGTGCTTCTTGCAAGTGCGTCACATCGCCCCAGCCTACGAGGTTGAGGCCCTCCGGCGTCCAAAGCAAACGGTTGATAGCGGCATTGCCCAAATGCCAAGTACGCGGGGTCTGCGTGTCTTGGCCAGTAGCTAATCGGTAGAGCACATCCAATACGCCGCCATGCGCGACCAACACAATTTGCTCGCCCAAGTGTTGGCTGGCAATTGCGTGAACACATTGCGCAATGCGTTCGTTGAGAACCACCAAAGACTCACCCCCTTGCGGCGACCAATGCGGATCACGTGAACGCCATAGCTTGGCGTCGGTGGGCCACTTATCTTCTATCTCTGCCCATGTCATGCCCTCGAAGTGGCCAAAGTGGCGTTCGCGCAAACCGGTGTGGGGTTGGACGATATCTGCTTGCACTCTTGTGGAAATAAGCGAACGGTTGGATTGGGCGATCGACTGAGCCGTAGTGAACGCGCGGTCTAAGTCACTGCTGTAAATCGCAGCAATCGGTTCATCCGCCAGTGCCTTGCCGACTTGCTGGGCTTGCCACAGGCCTGTGTCGTTTAAACCAATATTGAGTTGGCCTTGGATGCGTGTGTCAACGTTCCAGGCGGTTTCACCATGTCGGATGGCGAGTATGCGGGTCGATTCCATGGGTGGGGAGTTTAGGGCGAAATTTCGTGCAAAATAGAACGATCGTTCTTTTTTCTCGGCTTATGTCTAGTCCCAAACCTGTTGATAGCGACCAACGCGCAGCGCACAAAGGCCAGCAAACCAAGGCGGCTATTGTGGAAGCAGCCTTGGGGCTGGCCACCCAAATAGGTTTAGAGGGCTTGAGCATTGGCGCATTGGCCGAAGTGGCGCGCATGAGCAAGTCGGGCGTATTTGCCCATTTCGGCTCGCGTGAAGAATTGCAGTTATCTGTTGTGCGTGCCTACCACGAGCGTTTTGAGGCAGAGGTTTTTTACCCGGCAATCGACGCACCAAGAGGCTTGCCAAGATTGGTGGCCTTGTTTAACAACTGGACTAAGCGCACCACGACGGAGATCGATTCTGGTTGTCTCTATATCAGTGGTGCCGCCGAATTTGATGACCGACCTGGTCCTGTCAGGGATGCACTCGCGAGTTCTGTCAACACATGGCTGGCTGCGATGTTGCGTGCTGTCACGCAAGCGCGAGATGAAGGGCATTTAGATGCAGACATCGATGCGCCCCAAATGGTCTTTGAAATCCATGGCTTGATTTTGGCCTTGCACTACGAGGCCCGTTTCTTAAAAACCTCGCAATCGCTGAACCATACGGCCAAAGGCTTTGAAAACATCTTGAAACGCTACGGCGCTGATGCAGCATTTTTAAAACCGAGAACTGCAACCTTAAAACCTGTTTGACTTTGTAGAAAAGAAACCTTTTATGCCCAGCTACACCCCCCCACTGCGCGATATGCATTTTGTTTTGCACGAGTTGCTGCATGTCTGTGACGACTTTAAGCAACTGCCTGCCCACGCAGAGTTGGACCAAGACACGATTGCGGCTGTTTTAGAAGAGGGCGGTAAATTTGCATCGGAGGTGTTGTTTCCCTTGAACCAAATTGGCGACCAACAAGGTTGCACCTTGAACCACGAAACACACTCCGTCAAAACACCAGACGGCTTCAAAGAGGCATTTGCGGAATTTGCCAAAGGTGGCTGGACCGCATTGAGTTGCGACCCCGAGTATGGTGGGCAAGGGTTGCCTATTGTGCTCAACCAGTGCTTCTATGAAATGCTCAACAGCGCTAACCAAGCGTGGACCATGTATCCCGGTTTAACCCATGGCGCTTATGAAGCCCTGCATGCGCATGGCACCGAGACTCAGAAAAAAACCATATTGCCGAAACTCACCAACGGTGAATGGACTAGCACCATGTGTCTCACCGAATCGCATTGCGGAACTGACTTGGGACTATTGAGAACCAAAGCAGTGCCACAAGCAGATGGCACTTACCGTTTGAGTGGTAGCAAAATATTTATCAGCTCAGGCGACCACGACTTTGTCGACAACATCGTCCATTTGGTTTTGGCGCGTTTGCCTGATGCGCCTGCTGGAAGCAAAGGCATCAGCTTGTTTGTCGTTTCAAAATTCAAACTCAAAGAAGACGGCAGTTTGGGTGAACGTAATGGTATTTATTGCAGTGGCTTAGAACACAAGATGGGCATCAATGGCAGTGCCACCTGCCAAATGGTTTTAGAAGAAGCCGAAGGAACTTTGGTTGGGCAACCTAATAAAGGCCTCGCCGCTATGTTCGTGATGATGAATGCGGCGCGCATTGGCGTGGGCATGCAATCTCTCGGGTTGACAGAGGTGGCCTATCAAAACGCGCTGGCGTATGCCAAAGACAGAATCCAGTCGCGCAGTATGACGGGACCTAAAGACCCAAGCAAACCCGCTGACAGTATTCTGGTGCACCCAGATGTTCGCAAAATGCTTTTGACTGCCAAGGCGTATGCAGAAGGCGGACGTGCGTTGGGTTTGTATTGCGCGCTGTTGATTGATCGCGAACTCAACCACCCTGACGCTGTTGTTCGCGCTGAAAGTGCAGAGCTGGTGGCGTTGCTCACACCGATTGTCAAAGCCTTCATCACCGACAACGGTTGGATAGCTACATCGTCTTGCTTGCAAGTGTTTGGTGGTCACGGATTTATCCGTGAATGGGGTATGGAGCAGTATGTGCGTGATGCCCGCATCAATATGATTTATGAAGGCACCAACACCATCCAAAGCTTGGACTTGCTTGGACGCAAAGTCTTGTCTAACCAAGGTGCTACTTTGAAAAAGTTTGGCGAACAAATTACTGCCTTGGCCATGGAAGAACAAGGCAATGAAGCTATGGCAGAGTTCATTAAACCCCTTGCACAACTCGGTCAGCAAATGACACAGTTCACAGGTGAAATTGGTTACAAGGCTATGCAAAACGCAGACGAAGTGGGCGCTGCTGCCGTTGATTATTTGCGTGTCACGGGTCATTTGGTGTTTGCCTATTTTTGGGCACGCATGGCCAAAGTGGCCTTGCAAGAAATTGAAAAAGGCAATCGCGATCCTTTCTACCAAGCCAAATTGCAAACGGCGCGCTTTTACTTTGCCAAACTACTTCCAGAAACCGCAAGCTTGATGGCGACTGCGCGTGCAGGCTCAGCGGTGTTGATGGACACCGATGCTGTCTTTGCTTGAGCATATTTAATTTTTTTATCTATTTCGAAAGACCGACTGATGTCAGACATATTGACCCACCTCGAAGACAGTGTTTTAACCATCACTATCAATCGCTTGGAAAAAAAGAACTCGATCACTTCCGCCATGTATGCCGATATGGCGCAAGCTTTGGCCGATGCCGAGAAAAATGCGGCTGTTCGCGTAGTGCTGTTCCAGGGCCACGAGACAATTTTCAGCGCAGGTAACGACATTGCAGATTTCTTGAATAAGCCACCGTCAAACCAAGATTCGCCTGTGTTTCACTTCTTGCGCAATATCTCGACATTCACCAAACCTGTTCTTGCAGCTGTGGCTGGTCCTGCGGTGGGTATTGGTACGACCATGTTGTTCCATTGCGACTTGGTCTATGCGGGTGACAACGCTGCGTTTTCCATGCCATTTGTGAATTTAGGCATATGCCCAGAAGCGGCATCGACTTTGTTAGTGCCCCAGATGATGGGCTACCACCGTGCGGCAGAAGTGTTGATGATGGGCGAGCCCTTTATGGCGGAAGCGGCACTAGAGGTGGGTTTGGTCAATCGCGTAGTGCCTCCCACTGAAGTCAATAGTTACACCCAAGCGCAAGCGCGTAAATTGGCACTCAAGCCTTTGTCTTCTTTGTTGGAAACCAAGCGGTTAATGAAGCAAGGCCAAGCAGAGTTGGTGAAAAAACAAATGGCAGAAGAAGGAACTATTTTTAGTCGCATGCTCAAAGAGCCTGCAGCACTAGAAGCCTTTGGTGCGTTTATGGAAAAACGCCGTCCCGATTTTTCAAAACTATGAGTCAATGATTTGTGACACAAGATATTCAATACGAAGCACCCTTCGAGCCAGCATTCATTGAGGCGCTGCGCCAGTTAGTCGAAGAGAAAATCACCTTTAACAGCGTCATTGGTTTAAAACTCACGGGCGTGAGTGCCCATGTGTTGACGGGACGTATCCATATGCGTCCGGAGTTAGTCGGGCATTTCTCATACAACCGCTTGCATGGTGGTGTAACCAGCGCCGCTTTGGACACTTTGGGGGGCTTGGCTTGCATGGTAAATCTCACCATGAAGCATGTGGACGAAACACCTGAACAACGCATTGCGCGGTTTTTAAAAATCGGCACTATCGATTTGCGTGTGGACTATATGGGCCCCGCTATCGGTGAGTACTTTGATGTGCGCGCTGAGGCTTTGCGCGTTGGCTCTCGTATTGGTTATACACAAATGAGCCTGCGCGGCCCTAAAGGCGAGTTGCTATCTACGGGTAGTGGTGCTTATATTGTCTCGTGAGGCACATACAGCAGAGTGCTGGGTCGGTTAACCTGATGGTTTAACGCCTTTCATCTATGCGCCACCACTCTCACCCCTCGGATTCCTCGCCACAAGGCGATCCGCCCAAACAACGTTCAGACAAAGAAACTGTTAAGCGTCTACTTCCATACCTATGGACATATAAGTGGCGCGTACTGGCTGCTCTAACTTTTATGGTGGGTGCCAAACTCGCCAATGTCAGTGTCCCTTTGTTATTGAAAGATTTGATTGACGCTATGTCATTCAAGCCTAACGATCCACAAGCTGTGTTGGTGGTGCCAGTAGCGATGTTGGTCACATATGGTGCATTGCGTTTATCTGTATCCGCGTTCACGGAATTGCGTGAACTGGTTTTTGCTAAAGCTACGCAAGGCGCTGCAAGGCAAATCGCTTTAGAGACTTTCGAGCATTTGCATGGCTTGAGTTTGCGTTTTCATTTGGAGCGACAAACCGGTGGCATGACGCGAGATATTGAGCGTGGTGTGCGTGGCATCGAATCGCTCATTTCTTACTCACTCTATAGCGTAGTGCCCACGCTGATTGAAGTAGCCTTGGTTTTGGGCATTTTGGCAGTCAAATTTGATGTGTGGTTTGCAGGTATCACGCTCACTGCCTTGGTGCTCTACATCATCTTCACCATTGGTGTGACCGAGTGGCGTACCCAGTACCGACGCATGGCCAATGAGTTTGATTCTGCTGCGCATACCAAAGCAGTCGATTCATTGCTGAACTATGAAACAGTGAAGTATTTCAACAACGAAGGCTTTGAAGCGGCGCGCTATGACAAAAGCTTAGAGGCTTTACGTCGTGCTCGACTGAAAGCGCAAACGTCTTTGTCTGTGCTCAACACGGGACAGCAGCTCATCATTGCCATTGCATTGGTAGGCATGCTCTGGCGTGCTACGCAAGGTGTTGTCGATGGCCGAATGAGCCTGGGCGATTTGGTGATGATCAACGCTTTCATGATTCAACTTTATATTCCACTGAACTTTTTAGGCGTGCTTTACCGTGAGATCAAGCAAAGCTTGACAGACTTAGACCGCATGTTTAGCTTGCTGGAGAAAGAGCGTGAAATTGCTGACTCTCCAAATGCAAACGCATTGCAGTTGCTGCAAGCACCCACTGTTCGATTTGAGAATGTAGTGTTTGCTTATGAAGTTGCCAGACCCATCTTGCATGGCATTAGCTTTGAAATTCCTGCGGGTAAGACAGTCGCAGTAGTGGGGCCTTCTGGTGCTGGTAAATCTACTTTGGCACGTTTGATGTTTCGTTTTTACGATGTCACTGGTGGACGTATCACGATCAACAACCAAGATATTCGCGCTGTGACCCAAAACAGTTTGCGTCGTGCGCTAGGAATTGTTCCGCAAGACACAGTTTTATTTAACGACACAGTGCGCTACAACATTGCTTATGGCAATACGTCAGCCACACCTGCGCAAGTAGAAGATGCTGCGCGTGCAGCCCGTATTCATGACTTTATTGTGTCTACCCCAAAGGGTTACGACACGATGGTGGGAGAGCGTGGGTTGAAGCTCTCAGGCGGTGAGAAGCAGCGGGTAGCGATTGCACGAACGCTTTTGAAGAATCCACCGATCGTGATTTTTGATGAAGCTACTTCAGCTTTGGATAGCGCCAATGAGCGGGCCATTCAGGGGGAGTTGCAAACTGCTGCGCATAACAAGACAACTTTGGTGATTGCACATCGTTTGTCTACGGTGGTGGATGCGCATGAGATTTTGGTGTTGGAGGATGGGCAGATAGTAGAGCGTGGCTCTCATGCGGACTTGCTGGCTATGGATGGACGGTATGCGGGGATGTGGGCTTTGCAGCAGTCGGCTGAAGGGGTGAGCGTTTAAGTTTTACTTTGCTACGAGTTGGTATTTTTTACTGCTGCGCTTTTTTGGCATTCTTTTCTTTTAGCATTTTCAAAAGCATGTCGCGTTCGGGGATATATCTGGATGCTGCTTCTGTTGGCCTGCTTTTGATTCGCCAGTCGTAGAGTGCGTTGATAAACATCTCATCGTCAAGTGGGCCAATGGCGCCTGATACTTTTAACCAATCTCTGATTCCTTGGACATAACTGGCGTTAGCATTTATCCTTTCTTTTTGGTTTGCTATTTCCTCATCTAGATTTTTAATTTTTAATTTAATTTGTGCTCTTTCATCCGGAGTCGAGTTGTTTAAATCTTTTAGCAATCTAATTTGCTCTTCTTGATTTATGTTGCTTTGTTTAGTTAGTTCATTACCTTCCCTTATCGCACCCATGTACTCCATTTTTTTCTGAAAATAGCTTCCGAACATGACATAACTTGCGGCCCTATACGCGCCAAGGCCTCCGTTTTGAACTACTACGGAAAAGAGTGCTTCCTTCTCTATAGGTTCTAGATCGTTGAATTCATAGCCTAGATCTCTTAGGCCGCCGACTATGTGCTTTTTTAAGCCTGTTTGATTGATGCTCTCAAACTGGTACTCGATGAATTGGGGATCGCGCTGGGTTAACTCCATGAACTTGCTGACGAACAGTTTGTCGCCATTGAGAGCGTCCGCTAGACCCCCTGCTTCAATCAGTTAGTTGTAAAACCCGTTTGACTCTTTGCTAGAGTAAG
>CANBZB010000091.1 GCA_947373745.1 Burkholderiales bacterium
CCTGATGTTTCGACAATGATCAAGTCAAAGCCCGCGCACTTTGTTGCGGCTAATACGTCGGGCAAAGCTGCACTGATTTCGCTGCCAAAGTCGCGCGTAGCCAAACTGCGCATGAAAACGCGTTGGCCGGAATCGTTTTTGTCTTTGGCGGTGTTTTTGCCTGCACTCCAAGGCGATATCGCATTCATGCGAATGCGGTCACCCAGCAAAGCGCCACCGCTCTTGCGGCGTGAAGGGTCGATAGATATCACAGCAATACGCAGTGCATCGCCTTGGTCTAAGCGCATACGACGCACTAGCTCATCAGTCAACGAAGACTTACCAGCACCACCCGTGCCAGTAATGCCTAATACAGGTACTTTGTGGTTGAGTGCTTCTTTGCGAACTGCCTCGACCAATTTGTTGAAGGCGGGGTCGGCTGCTTTGCCGTTAGACGCAACTTGTGCATTTTCTAATGCGGTGATGAGTTGCGCTAATTTGCGCCACGCCATTTCGTCGCGACCTTGGATGTCTTTGACAGACGCTGGGGCATAGCCCGACAAATCTTTGTCGCAGCGCATGATCATCTCGCCGATCATGCCTTGCAAGCCCATTTTTTGGCCGTCTTCTGGGCTGTAAATACGGGTCACGCCGTAGTTTTGCAATTCACGAATTTCGCTGGGCACGATGACGCCGCCACCACCGCCAAACACTTGGATATGCTCGCCTCCGCGCTGGCGCAATAAGTCGACCATGTATTTGAAATATTCAACATGGCCCCCTTGATAGGAGCTGATGGCGATGCCCTGAACGTCTTCTTGCAAAGCGGCGGTCACGACCTCATCGACCGAGCGGTTGTGGCCCAAATGGATGACTTCTGCGCCCATGCCTTGCAAGATGCGGCGCATGATGTTGATGGCAGCGTCGTGCCCGTCAAACAAACTCGCGGCGGTGACGAAGCGTACTTTTTGCGTGGGCTTGTAATTGGCAAGGGCTTGGAATTCAGCGGACAGGTTGGTCATATTTGTCTCCGTTATTCGGATCGGGCAAAACGCTAGGGTAAGGGGTGAATTTGGTTTACGTTTACGTAAACGTCAATCATAGCGTGTTGGGAGAATTTGTCGAGGGCATCTGCCTAAGTTGAGGATGATGCGCCCCAAGAAAAAAGCCGCAGAACCTCGAAGGCGCTGCGGCTTTGTGGAGCCCAGATGACGGGCCTAATTAACCGCCATACAAGTAGTTAGGCAACCACAAGGTCAATCCTGGCCAGATGTACATCAGCACCATGCACAAAATCACGATCAGCATGTAGGGCATCATGCCCGCAAAAATCTGATTGATGGTCACATGCGGTGGCGACACGCCCTTCAAATAGAAGGCCGACATCGCTACAGGGGGCGACAGGAAAGCCGCTTGCAAGTTCACGAAGACCAAGACGCCCCACAAAATCGGGTCAATCTGGAAATGCGTCAACAAAGGCAAGAAGATGGGCACAAAAATCACAATGATTTCGGTCCATTCCAGCGGCCAACCCAAGATGAAGATGATGGCCTGCGACAGCAGCATGAACTGGATGGGCGACAGGTTCATGGCCATCACCCATTCTTCGACCAAGCGCTGACCACCCAAGATGGCAAACACCGCAGAGAACAGCGCGGAGCCCACAAACAACCAGCACACCATCGAGGTGGTCTTGGCGGTAAGGAAGACGGCTTCCTTGGTGCGCTGGAAGTCCAAAGACCCCGAGGCCCAAGCCATCACAAACGCCCCAGCCGCACCCACTGCCGCCGACTCGGTGGCAGTGGTGATACCGAGCAAGATCACGCCCAACACCACGACCGTCAAAATTCCCAAAGGCATGACGGACTTGACCAGCATGTCTAGGATTTCAAACTGCTCGCCATCAAAGCCTTTGTAGTACCAAACCAAAAGCCATGCGAACAACACGCAGCTGATGTAGAAGCCTGTGTAGAAGTTCTCAGGAACAGGTTCTGTTCTGGGCGCTTCAGAAGTGTCGCCATCACCCAAGGCTTGCATGGGGGCGTCACCGTCACCGTCAGCTTCTGCTTTTTTAGCGTCAGATTCGGCGCCAGGTGGCAGTTGAACGTCGTTGGCACCTTGGGCTACTTTGACCGATTCAGAGCCAGGAGGCTCTTGCACGCCATTGCTCGCGCCGGGAGGTTCCTGAACGCCGTTGCTAACTCCTGGCGGTTCTTTCACACCATCGCTGGCACCCGGTGGCTCAGAGACGCCGCCGCTTTGTGGGGCGGCTTCTTTGAGCGTGGTGTTGCTATCTGCTGGCGCGGGTTGCGAGATGGCCGCTTTGGCTGCGTCAGCCGCATTGTTGTCAGCTTGTGAATGGATCACCACAAACCACCAGACGGAGGCGAGGGTGACCAACACCGTGATCAAAGGCACTAAGCTCATGACCAAGCTTTTGAACAACAACCCCCAAGACACACGCATTTCGGCCACTTGAATTTGCAACGCGCGCTGTGGGCGTAGCACGGCAGATAGCAGTGCAGGCAAGATACGTGGTGAGTACTGTTGGCCCAGGGCTTGTAGCCATGGAGACACAGGGGTCCTGAGTTTTTCTTCTGGCAATTTGGGCGCAATCTTGGGGTCGATCAAGACCCAACCAATCACGTAGACCAAATACAAAAATGCCAAGAAGAAGCCTGGGAACATGGCCGCGGCATAGAGCTTGACCACCGATTGGCCAGCGACCGCTGCGTAAACAATGATCATCACGGAAGGCGGGATCAAGATGCCTAAGGTGCCGCCAGCGGTAATCACGCCAGCCGCCAAACGCGTGTCGTAGCCCGCGTTCAGCATAGGGCGCATCGCAATCACGCCCATCAACACCACCACGGCGCCGACCAAGCCGCTGGCGATGCCCCAAAAAGTACAAATCACCAAAGTGGCGACGGCCAAAGAACCGGGCAAACGGCGAAACGCCAGTTGCACGCTGTGGAACATTTTGTCGACGAGCGCACCGCGTTCCATCACATAGCCCATGAGAACAAAGAGCGGGATAGAGAGCAAAACATCGTTCGTCATCGCCCCAAAAGTGCGCTGCACCATCAGGTTAAAAACTTTGTTGTCGAGCCAAGGTTGGCTCGGGTCGTAGAAGGCCGTGAAGCCAAACACCATACCCAACCCCATCAGGGTAAAGGCGGTAGGAAAGCCCATCATGATGACCACCACGATGAGGGCCAACATGGTCAGGCCGAGTGCTGGATCGCTCATGCGTGATCTCCTTTGGAGGCGAGGGTTCCACGCTGGTGGGCTTCTTCGTCAATGGTTTTGGCGCGAGCGATGGCGTCGCGCTTGGCGTCTTCGTCTACGTACACGCTGTTGGCTAACTGTTGTTCGACCACGTCAATCTCGTTGGCATCTTTGAGGCGCTCTGGCCATTCGCCAGTATTGAGACAGACGACGCAACGCACTATTTCAGCTATGCCTTGCATCAGCACGATAAAGCCAGCTAAGGGAATGATGGCTTTGAAGGGGTAGAGCGGCAAGGGGTCGGCATTGAATGTGTGTTCGCGAATCAGCCAAGAGTCGTTGGCATAGCCCCAGCCAGCCCAAGTCAGTGCGATCACGCCAGGGATGAAAAACAAAATGTAGAGCACCAGATCCAGCGACGCTTGGGTGCGGGGCGCTGCGCTGCCGTAAAAGAAGTCGCCGCGCACATGGCCGTCTTGGCTTAATGTGTAAGCACCGCACATCATGAAGAGGGTGCCGTACATCATGTTGCTGGCGTCAAAAATCCAAGCGGTGGGTGCGTTCAGCGCGTAGCGTTTGAAGACTTCCACCACCACCAAGAGCATCAAAGCAATGATGAGCCAAGCAAAGGCTTTACCAACCCATGTGCTGATTTCATCTGCTGTGTGTAGCAGTTTTTGTGTGTTCATAAGAGGCAATCAAAAAAGAAGAAAACCCATTCGGGAGCCTTGCTCCCGAATGGGTTTAGAGTTTAAGCGAGCGCTTAAGCTTTTGCGGCTGGTTTGCCGAAGTAGCGGTTGTAAGCCATCTTGAAATCGACCATGTAGTCGTTTTGCCATTGACCTGCGCGTGCAGCGAAGGCGCGTTGCGAGTCCATGACTTTCTTGAAGTAAGCGTTCTCGGCAGACTTCTTCTCAACCACTTTGTCCCAGGCATCGAGTTGTGCTTTGAGGATGGCATCAGGTGTCTTGTAGAACTTGATGCCTTGCTTTTTCATGTCGGCGTAGTCTTTGGAGTTGCGGTCGATGGCTTTCCAGCTCATCTCGGCAGAAGACGCTTGCACCGCGTATTCGATGATCGATTTGAGTTCTGCAGGCAGTGCGTCGAGCTTGCCCTTGTTGAACAAGATTTCGAACTGCTCGCCGCTTTGGTGGAAGCTTTGCAACATGCAGTTCTTCACGACGTCGGGGAAGCCCAAGATGCGGTCCGAGGATGCGTTGTTGAATTCAGCGGCATCGATCAAGCCACGGTCCAAGGCAGGAACAATTTCGCCGCCTGGCAGTGGATTCACGGCAGCGCCTAGTTCGGTGAAGATGTCCACAGCCAAGCCCACGGTGCGGTACTTCAGGCCTTTCAAGTCGGCGACTTTGGCGATAGGCTTTTTGAACCAGCCCAAAGGTTGGGTAGGCATAGGGCCGTACACATAAGAGTGCACGTCGATGTTGAGCGACTTGTAGATTTCTTCTAACAACTGCTTGCCGCCGCCGTATTGGTGCCATGCGAGAACCATGTTGGGGTCCATGCCGAAAGCAGGGCCAGAACCCCACAAAGCTAGGGCAGAGCTTTTGCCATAGTGGTAAGCCAACACGCCGTGGCCACCGTCTAGCGTGCCTTTGTTGACAGCGTCGAGCAACTGGAAAGCTGGAACGACAGAGCCAGAGGGCAGCACTTCTATTTTGAGGCGGCCGCTGGCCATGTTGTTGACTTTGGACGCAAAGTCGTTGGCGTATTCATGGAAGATGTCCTTGGCGGGCCAAGTGCTCTGAAAACGCATGGACACAGTTTGTGCCCGAGAAATCATCGGGGCTGTCATGGCGCCGGCAGCGACTGCGGCACCTTTGAGCATATTGCGGCGGCCGGAGCCTTTTTGGATATCTGTCATTCGGGGATCTCCTAGGAATTTATCAAAGACACTTATAAACATTACGAGAATCGCTATTTTTAAGCTTCATAGGCGCTAAGGATGAGGGGGTTTCCCCCAGTCAGAAACCGAAAAGAATTGGGCGTTTGTCTCGTGCGAGACCCTTGGGCACTCATATACTGCCGCTCATTGCCAGAATTTTTGTAACCACAAAACCACCCCAGATGAGTTTTTTAGCCCTAGACGTAGGCAACACCCGATTGAAGTGGGCGTTGTTTGATAGTCCAAAGCCCCGGGCTACTTTGATAGACCACGGCGCGGTGTTTTTAGAAAACATCGACCGACTGGGAGATAACGAATGGCGCAACCTGGTGGCGCCCACCCAGATGTTGGGTTGCATCGTGGCCGGTGAGGCGATACGCCGTCGTGTGGAAGAGCAGCTGGAGTTGTGGGATTTCACGCCCCATTGGGCGGTGTCTTCCCCCGCCGAGGCGGGCGTGACCAATGGCTACGACCACCCCACCCGCTTAGGCGCAGACCGATGGGTGGCCATGATTGGGGCCTATGCGCGCATGCGCCAACAGGTGCAAGACCGGCCCTTGCGGCCATTGGTGGTGGTGATGGTGGGCACGGCGGTGACCGTAGAGGCCATTGACGCATCGGGTAAATTTTTGGGCGGGCTGATCTTGCCTGGCCACGGCATCATGTTGCGCGCCTTGGAGTCCGGCACGGCTGGCTTGCGCGTTCCCACTGGCGATGTGCGTGAATTTCCTACCAACACCAGCGACGCTTTGACCAGCGGCGGTACTTTTGCTATCGCTGGCGCGGTGGAGCGGATGGTGCAACATGTGCGTACCCATTGCAATGCAGAGCCGATTTGTTACATGACCGGTGGCGCAGGTTGGAAGATGGCACCCAGTATGTCGGTGCATTGTGAGTTGGTGGAGTCGCTGATATTTGATGGTTTGTTGGAGATTGCGGACCAGCGGTTAAACAGCCATAAGCCCTAGGCCATTCGCCCCACATAGAGCTGCATTGCGCCAACTGCACACTTGATGTGTGCCCATTTACGGGAATTTCCCCGCGTGACAAAAGGGCACGACTAAGGCTAGACTGGCGCGATGCAAATCCTAGATTCACTCGTCACCCAAGCCGCCAGCATCAGCGCTGTGCGCCGCGATATCCATGCCCATCCTGAACTTTGCTTCCAAGAGCAGCGCACCGCTGACGTGGTTGCGGCCAAGTTGACCGAATGGGGGATACCCATTCACCGCGGCATGGGCAGCACGGGCGTGGTGGGCATCATCAAAAACGGCACGAGCGACCGGGCTATCGGCTTGCGCGCCGATATGGACGCCTTGCCCATGCAAGAGTTCAACAAGTTTCCGCACGCCAGCCAAAACCCAGGAAAGATGCACGCTTGCGGCCATGACGGTCATGTGGCCATGTTGTTGGCGGCGGCGCAGCATTTGTCGAAAAACCGCAACTTTGATGGCACGGTGTATGTGATTTTCCAACCGGCCGAAGAAGGCGGGGGTGGCGCGCGAGAAATGATCAAAGACGGCTTGTTTGAGAAATTCCCTATGCAAGCGGTGTACGGCATGCACAACTGGCCAGGTTTGGGCGTCGGCAAATTCGCTTTGAGCGCGGGACCTGTGATGGCGTCGAGCAACGAGTTCACCATCACCATCCACGGCAAAGGTAGCCATGCGGCTTTGCCGCACAACGGCATTGACCCTGTGCCGATCGCTTGCCAAATGGTGCAGGCGTTTCAGACCATCATCAGCCGTAACAAAAAACCTGTGGACGCTGGCGTGATTTCGGTCACCATGATCCATGCGGGTGAAGCCACCAATGTGGTGCCAGACCAATGCCAGATGCGCGGTACGGTGCGCACTTTTAGCATTGAGGTGCTCGACATGATCGAGCAGCGTATGCGTGACGTGGCCCAGCACATTTGCAGCGCATTTGGCGCAAGCTGTGAGTTCGATTTCCATCGCAACTACCCGCCGACTATCAACCACGTGGCAGAAACCGATTTCGCTAAAAAAGTGATGTCAACCATCGTGGGTGAAGCCAATATCGTTCCCCAAGAACCCACCATGGGCGCCGAAGACTTCTCCTATATGCTCCAAGCCGTGCCAGGTGCCTACGCGTTCATAGGCAACGGTGAAGGCGCCCACCGAGAAATAGGCCACGGCGAAGGCCCTTGCACACTGCACAACCCCAACTATGACTTCAATGACGAACTCATACCGCTTGGCGGAACGTTTTGGGTGAAGTTGGTGGAAGCTTCATTAATTGGGGTCAGAACCTAATTAACTGGTCACTAGTAAGCCGCCAATAGCGCCTGCAAATGCGCTTTGTTCTTCCCCGCAGCAAAGGGCGAAAGCAAACTGAGTACATGTTTCGCACCCCGCAACAAAGACGCTTGCGCACTCTCTGGTTCTAGCGCGTGGCGTGGGTCGCGCACATATTCATAACTCAACCACCAAGTCAGCATAACCACCATGTGGGTAGCGGTGGCTTCACGTTCAGAAACTGCGATGTTCAATATACCTTCGTGCTCAAGGCTGTCCAGGACAGTTCTAAATGCGGTGGTTTTGTGTAGCAAGCCATCTTTGATTTGAGCTTCAAGCCGACGGTTTTTGCTGAGCAAGTCATTGAGGTCCCGGTACAAGAATCGGTATTGCCAGACCAATTCAAACAGGGTGTGCATGAAGAACCAAGCGTCTTCAACATCGTGCACGCCAGGCGCAGCGGTAAGCAATTCGTTGAGCGCTGTTTCGTAGCGCGTGAACAAGGCGTTGACCAATTCGTCTTTAGCGGGGAAGTGGTAATACAAATTTCCTGGGCTGATATTGAGCTCAGAAGAAATCAGCGTTGTCGAGACATTCGGTTCACCAAAGCGATTAAAAAGCTCCAGCGTCACGCCCAAAATTCGCTCAGCAGTTCGACGAGGCGCTTTTTTCATGTTGGAAATTAATTAGGTTCTGACCCCAATTAAAACCTGCTACTTCTTGGCCGCGGCAGGCTTGGGTTTAGCGGCTGTTTTTTTAGTCGCTGTAGCTTTGCCGCCTAGTTGCGCTTCTAAGGCGGCGATTCGCGCTTGCAGGTCTTGGAGGTCTTGCGCAGAGGGCATGCCCATGCGGTGCAGGGCTTTGGCCACGCGGTCTTCGAAGATATTTTCTAACTTGTCCCATTGGCCTGTCGCGCGCTCGTTGAGGGTGTGCGCGGCCATCGTGGCCTTTTCGGTAGCTTCAGCGAGTTTTTCGGAGGCGGTTTGTTGCACTTTGCGCTGCATGGTCATGCCATCGGTCACGAGTTTTTCAAATGCTTTGGTGCCTTCTTGTTGTGCTTTTGAGAAAGCGCCTAAGCCAGCCAGCCAAATTTGCTGCGCCTGTTCTTTGACGTTGTCGGTCATGTGGGCGGGATCAAATGGGTTTTTGGTGGACATGGCGAAGCTTTCAAAGTTGGTGTTGTAGAGATGATGGTCGAACTTAAGGTGTCTCAGAGGACTTCAAGTCTGGCTATTAGCAAACCCCTCTAGTCTGCACTTTAACCCGTTACATGTGCAAGTTGCAATGTGAGTTTTCGCTACCGTATCTAT
>CANBZB010000092.1 GCA_947373745.1 Burkholderiales bacterium
GCTGTCTTGGCGGCGGCTATGGCGCGGTTGGGGGTGAAGTCAATCACGCGTCCACGTTGCATCACCTCTATGCATTGACCCGCAATCGCCTCTGTTGTTTGCTTTACAAGAAATTTGTAGACCTCATAAATGCTGATGACAGGTACAACCAGCAAAAGGTTGGATTCAATGGCGGCAGCAAACAAGTCTGCACGGGCGCTGTCTAAAAAATATTCAATCCATCCCGAGGAATCCACCACATTCATTCAAAGTTCCGATCTACTTCTTTGTCGATCTCGGTGGCGACGATGCCTTGGCCTTTCAAAATTCCTCTGTAAGCCCGAATCGGCAACTCTGGCGTGATCACCAATTCTTTGCCGCGCACTTCAAATTGGATGTGAGATCCCGCCGAAATACCTAGCTGCGTGCGCATCGCGATAGGCAATGTCACTTGTCCTTTGCTAGAAACAGTAGCTTGGGCAGCCATAGCGTTTTCCTTACAAAATAGGTTAGTAAAGAAATTATAAAAGTAAATCTTTATAAAAAGTAAAGTAAAACTCTAAAACAATGAAACTTACACTCCCACCATGCTCCAATTTGACCTCTTAAAAACCGAAGGCCTTGCGCGCCGTGGCCGTCTGACTTTGAACCATGGCGTGGTCGAGACGCCTATTTTTATGCCCGTGGGCACCTACGGCACGGTCAAAGGCGTGATGCCGCGCAGCTTGCATGAAATGGGCGCGCAAATCATTTTGGGCAATACCTTCCATTTGTGGATGCGCCCGGGCTTAGATGTGATGCAAAGCTTTGGCGGTTTGCATGGTTTCGAGCAATGGCACAAACCTATCCTCACCGACAGCGGTGGTTTTCAGGTGTGGAGTTTGGGTGCGATGCGCAAGATCACCGAAGAGGGTGTGCACTTTGCCTCACCAGTGAATGGCGACAAATTGTTCATGTCGCCTGAGGTGAGCATGCAAATTCAGACCACGCTCAACAGCGATATCGTCATGCAACTCGACGAATGTACGCCCTACCAAACCGACGGCAAATTGACCACCGAAGCGCAAGCCGCGCAGTCAATGGAAATGAGTTTGCGTTGGGCGCGTCGCAGCCAAGATGAGTTTGTGCGCCTGAACAATCCCAACGCCTTGTTTGGCATCGTGCAAGGCGGCATGTTTGAAAGTCTGCGGCAAGCGTCGCTGGAGCAACTCGTCGCTATGGATTTTCCTGGTTACGCCGTGGGCGGCGTGAGCGTCGGCGAACCCAAAGACGAAATGCTGCGCATCATGGCGCACACACCGCATCGATTACCCGCGCACAAACCGCGCTACTTGATGGGTGTCGGTACGCCCGAAGATTTGGTTGAAGGCGTCACGCAAGGCGTTGATATGTTTGACTGCGTCATGCCTACCCGCAACGCACGTAACGGCACTCTGTTCACACGGTTTGGCGACCTCAAACTGCGCAACGCCAAACACAAAAGCGACCCGCGTCCCATCGACCCGAGTTGCACCTGTTACGCATGTGCAGGAACGCCAACATCAGATGGCGGCGGTGTGTCGTGGAATGACGGTGGCCGCGCCGGATTTAGCCGCGCCTATTTGCACCACCTAGACCGCTGCGGCGAAATGCTCGGTCCTATGTTGGCTACGGTGCATAACTTGCATTACTACCTCAACCTGATGCGGGAAGTTAGGGATGCTTTAGATGCAGGATATTTTGTTGGATTTATACAACGATTTAAGCAAGATCGCGGGCTAGGCGTCTGAGTCGCGCTTTATTTATCCTTGCAAATCATGGAATGAAACTCCATAATTACAAGGATGTTTCATCGTACTTTAAGCACCCAATTAAGCCTTGAGTTAGCAGAGTCACCCGCCGTTGCGCTACTTGGGCCGAGGCAGGTGGGCAAAACTACGCTCGCGCACGAGGTGGCAGGTTCGCGCTCAAGCATCTACCTTGACTTGGAGTCAGAAAAAGACCGCGCCAAACTGCAAGATGCAGAAACTTATCTTGCTGAACATTTGGATAAGCTCGTCATCTTGGACGAGGTTCACCGTGCACCAGGGTTGTTTCCCGTCTTACGCGGACTGATCGACCAAGGTCGCCGTGCTGGGTACAACAACGGTCAGTATCTGTTGCTTGGGTCTGCTTCACTCGACGTCTTAAAGCAATCTGGTGAGACCTTGGCGGGTCGCATCGCCTATTTAGAACTATCCGGCCTGACTTTGCTTGAAACAGGAAGAGGCAGCCAAGACACTTTATGGTTACGTGGCGGGTTTCCGGCCAGCTTCACTGCCAGCAGTGGGCCGGCGAGTATGCGCTGGCGTAACAACTTTATCCGTACGTATTTAGAGAGAGACATTCCGCAGTTCGGTCCTCGCATAGCCGCTGAAACTCTGCAACGCTTTTGGACCATGTTGGCGCACCATCAAGGGGGGCTACTCAATGTCACACATCTAGCGCGCAACTTAGGGGTAGATGTCAAAACCGCGCAAAGCTATATCGACCTCATGTGTGACTTGCTATTGGTGCGTCGTCTGCGCCCATGGCACGCCAACCTAGGTAAGCGCTTAGTCAAAACACCCAAAGTTTATGTGCGCGACAGTGGGCTGGTGCATGCATTGCTGAATATTGACACGACGGATGCACTTCTCTCACATATGGTGGTTGGAGCAAGTTGGGAAGGCTATTGCATAGAAAATATTTTGGCGTGCGCCCCTGATGGCGTCCAAGCTTACTTTTACCGGACCAGTGGTGGCGCAGAAATTGATTTGTTATTACTCTGGCCTGGCAACGAACTATGGGCGATTGAAATCAAGCGCGGGCATGCGCCCAAAGTCGGTCGCGGTTTTTATTCTGCGTGCGAAGATTTAAAACCTACTAAAAAAATCGTAGTGTCTTCAGGTCAAGACAATTACCCAATAGGCGCCGATATTCGGGTGATGTCTTTAGAAGATGTTTGTCAATTATTGAATGGCAATATTTAATCAGTTAATTGGGGTCTGACCCCAATTAAATTCTCACGCAGTAAATACCGTCAAGACGCCCGTATAGCCATACAAATCTTGATGCGCGATTTCGCCTCCTGCGAAGAAGCCTACTAGGGGTACGTCGCCTAAGGCGCGGCGGACTATGTTGAGTTCTGCGCTGGGGGAACCGAAATGCGGGCCGCCGCGTCCAGCGCAGCTGACGTAGATGGCACCGGCCATGCGGCGGGCGGGATGGGGTTGGTTGTCGGTGTCGGTGTTCAAAGCACCCGCTAATTCAGCGGTCATTTCCTCTGGCTCTAGCGCTTCGCGAATTTCTGCGCCTATACGCATCAAGTCTGCGCGGGCTGCTGCTGCATTGCGCTGACAAAACGTGAGCTGCATGCCAACTTCTACCGCTTGCGCAATGGCCACCGCTTGGCGACCAGGATCTAAACCGATGATGTGCCTGACCAACACGGCATCATCAAACTCACCGGTGCGTTTGATCGACGCATCTTTGGCTTGCGCCAAACCGACGAGGGTTGCGCGTACTTTGGCCAACGCGGGTTGGGGCGTGGCAAGGTCAATTTGCAAATCACGTACCAATACGTCTAAGGCCGGTTCGCCATCGAGATGCGTGACCAAATGGCCTTCGCATGCCGTCACCGTATGAACCGGTGCAATGGGCAGACAACCTTGGGTCACCCGCGAGATCAGCGCTACATCTGCATCAAATGCCACGCCACTCAGCCCGCCATGAAACACACCACCTGCCCTCCCCTGCCCAGCGATATTCCCGTCACCTCGCAGCGCAAATTGCACCACCTCGGCGCGACTCGATGCCAAACCACCAAACACATAACCACTGTCGGTGCGTTGCGCTAATTCAGCAATCAATTCAGGAACGTCTGGCGTTTGGGCATCTGCATGCACCAATGCGGTATGTGGCATGAATGCATGCGCACCACCCGAAGGTAGCAACGGTGCAACGCCACTAAACACTCTGTAATGCTCGCTAGATATATCGCACAACATGACACCCATAGCGGGTTCGTCAAAATATTCGACATTGTTGGCTGCAATACCCACACCTACAGTGCCGACCCAATCGGTAACTTCCGGCAACTCCGCACTCAGGAAGTCCAAGATGTCTTGTGCATCATGCGCATATTGGTCGGTGATGTACAAAAGTCCAAGGGATGGCGCACTGGCATATTCAGGCAATGTGAGATGTGCTCGTAATTGCGCCAACACCAATCCTGCTGCCATTTGCCACTGCGGATGCGTGGCATGGCCGTAAGGGAATAACTTCATGGTCTGCTAGCTTCTTATTGGTGCGTCAGCAACAGTCATCGATTTAGCGTGACGCTTTAGGCTTAGATTCACTAGTTTTTGTGGGTGCTTTTCGTTTCACAGTCCCAGCAGCACTCCCGTTTTTATTGGGTGCCGTCGTTTTTTTAGCGGCAAAGTTTTTCGGAACTGCATTCGTTGCATGCGTAGCCGCATGGTGCGTCATATCTTGCATCGCATGTGTGGCGATATGTTGGAACTGCTCCGTCAAAGCGCCCCACCATTGCGTAGGGTCTACCTTGTTGTCTTTGGTTGCAGTTTTTGCTTGGGGCTTTTCTTCTTCATGCGAATCTTGCGCTGCAGGTTTGACCTTGAGCGACTCTGCCATATCTTGAAAATTGACATTCATATTTTGCAGAGTTGACAAGGTCATGCGCTGCACCTCCATCGCTTGAATGGTGGCCGCAATTCCCTTGGCGTTTTGCTCCAACCAAAACTGTACCGTCTTAAGCTCTTGAATGCGTTTGTCTATTTCTTTGGGATCTAACGTAGGCGCCACCCAACCCGGAGCGCCTGTACTGGTTGCAGATGCATGCGGCGTGAGGTTTTTTAAAAAATCAAAACCGGGGACGAATTTGGTGAAGTCAAAAGCATTGGAATCTGTCATGCAAGGCCTCCTAAGGGCTGTCTGTCAAAGCCACAAGCATAAACCCTTGTAGCCTTTGCAAGACGAATTAATGCTTGTGATCCCCGTGCTGGTGATTCATAACTTGTCCAGATGGCGGTTGTACACCCACAGGCACCTGTAGGACTTGCTGCGATTTTTTTCCTGCACTGTCTTGGAAGGTCAAGGTCAAAGGCACGGCAACTTCTTTCGTCAGGGGCAACTTCAAGTCCATCAACATGATGTGAAAACTACCGGGCTTGAGATCGACCGCTTTTCCTGCAGGTAAGTCAAGGCCATTGGGAAGTGCAGCCATTTTCATCACGTCTTTTTCCATCTTCATTTCATGAATTTCTACGATGCTTGCGACGGGACTGCTGACCGCGACTAGCTTGGCGTTTTCTTTAGACGTTACTGTCATAAAAGCACCGGTCGCTTTTTGGCCTTGCACCGTAGCGCGCACCCACGCGTTAGTGACTGCAATGGTTTGCGCTGCAACGTGACTTGCGACAAAAAGACTGGCGACGAGCGCGAATAGGCTGATGAAGTGTTTCATATGATTTCCTTTGTTAATTGCATTAGTGTTGGTGATGTTCTTGTGACGGCAAAAGCTCCAATAGAGCGGCAGGTGTTTTCAAACCTTTAGTCGAGGTACCGGATGCCGGCACTTCTGACCAATCATTGATGCCTTTTGTGCACTCTTGTCTGACGCTGATCCAATGGGGGCCAGATTTAGCAGGCAAATGCGCGAAAAATGAAAACTCATCAAACTGTTCATTTGGCAAATAAAAGTCTTTGTTATTGGCTTCCCATCTGATCTCCACCACATCGTCTGTGATAGTTTTGCCGTGGCTTTTATAGGGCTTTGATAGCAACTCTTTTTTTATAGAGAGCGTCCAACCAAACTTGGGCTGAGGCTTGGCGCCTTCAAAGCCTGCAGGCATTTTGACAACGATTGCTGTAGTTGACTCATCTCCGCATCCGTGCCCCACCCGCAGGCTGCCTTTGTAATAACTTCCCGCTAGTGCCAGTTGATCTGTGAGAACAATATGCGCATGTGAGATCCCAATGCAAAGCACATAGCCACCCAGCATTTTTGCAAATAATCGTGCTGAAAACATAGATTTAAATTTCCTTTAGTTATCTTGCGTTAATCAAATTTGGCTTCTAGCCCAAAATAAATGGCTCTTCCGTCGCCCGGGTAGTAATAACGACCGGTCTGCGCAGAGGCATAGGTAGCGGCTATTGCAGTTGTAGCGGCATACTTTTGATTGGTCAGGTTTCGCGCATCTGCAAACCAAGACCATTTTTTATCGATCGCCTGTCCTGCTTTCACACCAAGCAAGGTGTAGCCGTCGTTGTACAAAGTGTTGGCGTTGTCCATCGGCGCTTTGCGCGGCACCCATTCGACTTTAGGCCCAATATAGGCGCCCGCTTTGTCACCAACTTGTTGGCCCCAGCGATAAAGCACTTCGCCGCGAACAATTAAAGGAGGAAAACCAGGCAGTGCATTGTTTCCATAAAAGGCACTATTCACGAACTTAAAGTCGCTATACAAAAGCGACATCCGGCTATCAATCTTGCGATCGTATAAATGGTTAAGCCCCATCTCTATACCCTGGTGCATAGATTTAGGAACATTGGTAGTGCTTGCGGTTGAACATCCGGCAACTACGCATGCTGATAAAAACTCGTTCGTTAAGTTCGCACGGTAGTAAGTGATGTCCCAAACTGTTTGGTGTTTGCCTTCTTGCGATTGCCCTCGCGTTCCAACTTCATAGGTGGCACCTGACTGCGCGCTATACACAGCACTAGAGGTTCCTGCCAATCCAAAAATAGGGGCTTCGAAATTTCTACTAACACTGGCAAAGACTTGTTGCGCTGTAGCGATATCGTGGGTAACTCCAAAGCGTGGACTCCACTGCTTATAGGTGTAGTCCATATTATTGGTTGCCAAGGTTGTGTCTGATACCTTACGCCTTGCTCGGTCATATTGAAGTGCCGATGTCAAAGTTGTTTTTTGTGACAGTTTGTATTTATCTTCAACAAAGAAACTGTCGTTTTTTGACTGTTGGTCATAGTCAGACGTTGCACTACCCGTTGCAACTCCTAAATTATTACTAGGCTTAGAAGTTCCTTTTGTAGAGCCGATGCTCGGCAAATATCCATAGCTAATTTGATGCGCATTGAATATGTGTGTTGCCTTGAGATGTCCACCCCAAGTTTTTGCGTTCTGCTGAATGATGGCGTCAATGGGATGCCATAAGGCGTAATTCATTCCATACGCAGCAAATTCGTAAATCGTATTGCCACTTTTAATAGTGGTTTTGTTGGCAATGCGTTGTGTGTCTACGTCGCGTCGTCTATTTGCATCTTCGCGGTATGGATATACACCTGACGATGTGCTGCTGTTAGCAATGGAAGAGTCGCTTTCTAGTTCATCCTTGGTCAGGTACCCAGGTAACTGGGAACGACTTCTGACACTTGCCACATAAAACCTAGACTCAATATTGCCATCTACTTTGACACCAATATTTCCAATGAATTTTTGATTCTCCATTTTGGAGTGATCCCTAAATCCATCTTGCTTGGTCTGAGAGCCCGCTACGTAGTAATCCCAGACATTGTTATTTTTTGCGTCCGGCTTCGTAACGCCTGCCGTGCTACCAAATACTTTGTTGTAGCCAAAGCTTCCGAGTTCTACGCGCGCCGTGCTTCCTGGGTCACTACGCCCTGTAGGCGCGACAAAATTCATGGATCCACCTAGCGATGTTGCCCCATACGTAGTTGCATTGGGCCCTCGCAAAACTTCAACATAACGTGAAGCATTTGGATCGACGGTCTGCATATCAAAAAAGCCGTCTGCATAGTTAATCGGTATGCCGTCTTGCAGCACTTTGATACCGAAGCTGTGGTAGGTGCGACTCAATGCAGAACCGCGAATAGAGATACGCGCCTCTTCTGAGCCAAATCTATCTTGAATAAACACGCCGGGTGCTAGGCCCAAACTGTCACTCCAAGTAGATTGCCGGCCCTCTCTAACTTGTTTTAAATCAACGATAGAAGCGCCACCTGGAATTGTTTTGACGTAATCTTTGGCTGCGTCTATCGAGTTTTGTGTACTTGACTCTGATTTGCCAATCACAAGCACCGTTTCAATTGGGGTAGTAGGCGTAGTTTGTCCACTCACTGCGCTCGCGAATACACATGGCAATAAGGCGCATAGGCCTAGCCTAATAAAATTTTCTTTATTCATTCGTTTTCCACTAAAAATCTAGTAAGTTGCCAACAATGTGTTGGCTACCAACCAAAGAACGCATAACGCAAACGCGCTATGCCCGCTTAAAGATCAAAGGTGGAAAGTAGGCGGTCCGCGCGAAGGCAGTGGCGGGGCCGTGAGAGACGCGATGTGTGCTGCCACTGAGGGCAACAACGCATGCGAGAGTGGTGAGGGTTGTGACAGCGCTGTGTTTAACGCTGAAGGAGGTGCACTGATAGTGGCGCACAAGGGGCAGTCCAAGGTGGGCGAGGCGGAAGTAGAGCTATCTTCATCGCCTTGAACAACCAATTTCATGCTGCCGGTGCTGGTACACACCATGTCCATAGCTTTGGGCTGAACCATGGGAGTTGCAATGGCCACGCCCACCGACAAAGCAAACCACACCAGCACGAAGCGGATGATGTTTGAAGT